>JBBQIQ010000196.1:0-6230 GCA_038325075.1 Bacteroidales bacterium
CTCACCAACCGAGAGCTCACCAACCGAGAGCTCACCAACCGAAAGCTCAGGGACCGAAGTCAGAAGTAAGAAGTAAGAAGTAGGAAGTAGGAAGTAGGAAGTAGGAAGTAGGATTTAAAAAATCCGAAATCCGAAGTTGGAAGTAGGGAGTAGGAAGTAGGATTTAAAAAATCCGAAATCCGAAGTCAGAAATCCGAAGTCAGAAGTAGGAAGTAGGAAGAAGGAAGTAGGATTTAAAAAATCCGAAATCCGAAATCCGAAATCCGAAGTTGGAAGTAGGAAGAAGGAAGTAGTATTTAAAAATCCGAAATCCGAAATCCGAAATCCGAAGTTGGAAGTAGGAAGAAGGAAGTAGGATTTAAAAAATCCGAAATCCGAAATCCGAAATCCGAAATCAATCGTACAGCCAGATAGATTAAACATCAGGCTCAGGTTATTAGCCTGAGCCTGTGAATGAAACCAAAAGTAAAAAAGTACTTTTGAAAATAATCTTACACCTAAGTTAAGCGATTTGAGCATATCGAAATAGCGCTTTACTTAGGTAAACACCGATTTGGAAATTGTTGCAATTCACCAAAGCCATGAAGCAGTTTTATGTGACTTGCTTACAATTTCCTGATCGATTGAGCCATTTTCTTTTTCAAATCGCTCAATTTGGGTTACAATGAGTCCCTCAGACCTTTGCCTGGTTTAAATTTAGGAACCTTTGCGGCTTTAATCTGGAGTGCTTCTCCGGTTTTGGGGTTGCGACCGGTCCTGGCAGCCCTTGCTGCTACTGAGAAGGAGCCAAAACCAGCGATGTCAACACTGCCGCCACTCTTTAATGCTCCGGCTACTGTTTCGTGATAACTGTCAATGGCACTCTTTGCCTGTACTTTTGTCAATCCGGCCTTTTCGGCGATTGCATCAATCAATTCAGCTTTGTTCATAATTGTTTTTTTTGGGTTAATAAATGCGTTATAACTTCCTTGAGTCAATATCGACGCAATATACAACAGTTTTGCAGATGAGTTGTTTCGGATTTTCCGAAATTGTTATAATTTCCGTCAAAATATCAAAATTAACGCTTCCGACCCCGATCTGGCGGGCATGCCGGCAACATTTTTAGCTTAATCCATCCCTTTCGGCAATTTCCTGCCGCTCTTCCCAGGCATCGGGGGCACTCATCAACCCGAATTTCTCTATCAACCGCTCATGTTCCTTTTGTTTTGCGTCAGATCCTTCCGGAAAACCGTTTTCAGCCGTAAGCTGATAGAAAACCCGTTCCAGGTATTCCTCGAAAGGCTGGTTGAAATACATGTCAACAAAGCGCAAAGGCTTGTCAGATGCATTCCAGAAGGTGTGTTTGATCATGCGGGGACGCAAATGCCAGCCACCCGCCTCTACCTGCACAACTTCCTCACCCATCAGAATGCTGGCGGTACCTTCAAGCACCAGCATGAGTTCATCCAGTTCCTTGTGCCAGTGCGGTGCCGGCCCCATGGTTTTAGGTGCTACCGCACATTCAACGCTTGAATACAAACCATTGGTCATAGCCGAACGCACCCATACCCTGATAGCCATACCCCCATTGTGATCAAGGGGCGGCATAGCCGGAAGCAACACCTGCTTCATGGGGTCTCCTGCATCCTGAATTTCACCTGCAAAAGCAGTAGAATTAAATGCACCGGCTGCAGTATTTGACAAGGCCCCAAAGGCAGCTAAAATGCCTGCCGATAAGAGAAAATTGCGTCTTTCCATATTAAAAATCAGGTTAAATAAATCAGAAATATCAGGTAGAAGATTCAGGGTCCATAAACCTTTATACAGCCCTGATTGGCCAGGGATATGGGCTGACAGAGAAGATCCAACGAAAAAGGTCCGGCTGTTAAAAACAGCCCGGACCCCGGTTAGTTAAAAAAAAATTGCCCATTAACAGATATTTAACATTTGGCAACGTAACCCGGAGTTGGTTTATGAATCCGGGTTTCTATAGCAGACCTGTCTTTCTGATGCAATGTAATCCTGATCCTCTTATACAACCATATATATATATTCATCCTGATCATCACAATCAAAATCCGGATTTTCTCGTTATCAATGCTGCCTACAGTGATCAGGATGATTCTGCCTTCATTTATAAAGCCTGACAATGCGTCTGTAATCCCATCATCCTCTGCCTGAAAATACCTGTCGCCAGTGCCGGGATTCATTCTGAATACATTCTGCATTCAATCAGAAACCATCCGTGTTTTAAAAACAGGCTGGAATCAAAAGGCCCGGACGGCCCGAACATACATTGGGTCATCCTTATTAGCCCTCATTTCATAACAGAGCGGATTGTGGTGTAAGCCGTGCGGAATCTAAAATTATCAATCAGCAATGTTTCATCCAGCCAAACATCCACGATTTCTATGGATGCATCGGCTGAATTATGAATAATCTGAATGCGTGCCTGAGCGAAAGTGATGGTCGTGATCATAAAAAGGACCGCTGCGAGCAAAGCGTTTTTCATAAATTTCATGATTCCAATTATTTTGTCTTAGTATATATTTATCATCAAGTAAAAATAAGGTAACAGATAAAAATTGACCTTGTTCGTCATTCCCGGTATAAAATTACACAGATAGCGCGGGGTTTGACCGCCCCGCGCTATCAGAAAAAAACAGAAACCTAAAAACTTACTTCAGAAAGATTTAATTGACTGCTCTTAATATTTGCTAAAACTCCCGGATAGCGCGCAAAGCGACACCGGTGTTCTGCTTAGGGCAAGTCTCCTGGGGCCATGCTCCAAAGTCCTGAAAATATGCTTCATTTTCATCGTACCCGGAGGAAGAATAATAGAAGGCTGCGCTAAAACCACCTATAACATTTCTTTGCAGGTACATTTCCTTGAGTTCGTCCCTGGAAGGTAAGAACCAGTCACTGTAGCCATTCTTCACAAGATCATAACATATCTGCCAACTGGCGAATAAAGCACTGTTCTCAGATACAAAAAAGATATTACTGATGAAATTGGAAAACGGGGTACGGATGTTTTCTGTTTTGCTTTCGAAATAATGGTAAAGCAGGCTGGTACTGGTAACCGGTGTGACCGAAAACCAGATATCATCCGCTGAAACCGGACAGAAGGCGAATATCTTTCCTTCAACAGGAAAATCCATTTTCACCCAGGTGTCACCACGCAGCAGATGGATTCCATCGGTCAGGAAGTACAGATTATTTGTTTTATCGGCAGCCAGGGCCCTCATATCCGCCCGGGTTCCGGGATTGACCTTGCGGAAAGAAAGCGACTGACCGGCAACCCCTTTGCTTGAGACCAGCGGTATGAACAAATACAACAGGCAAACCAGAATCCACGACCGGGTCAAAGCAGGTATATTTTTGGAAACACAAATCTAATAATTTAGATCAACAGTTTCTAACGTAAATTCAGGTAACAAACAATGTATATTTCCTTTCCCGACCATGCCTGTTTCCTGCTGAGAAAAATAAATCCCCAACTGTATAGGATATAAACGGATAACCATCGCTTTCTAAACGAATGCTTATCGGATTGACAAAGGATGCTTTTCACTTTATAAACAAACCTCAACCTTGGTTGCTGAGCGAAGCCGAAGCACAACCTCAGCCTTAACCTTGGTTTCTGAGCGAAGCCGAAGCATCCGTCAATGTGTGAATAATGAAATTCTTTGCCTCAATAGTGTAACACCAATCCCGGAATTCCTGCTCATATTTGCCTGAAATCTCTGATTCCGGTATTGAAACCTAAAAACACAGATGAAAGGAACAATTGCCATTAAAAATCAAGAACTCTTTATAACAAACTATTGATTACCTAAAACAACTCAAAATGAAAAAACTGATTTTATTGTTTGCAACTCTCATCATTGGCAGCATTGCCTTCGCCCAGATTCCGGGATTCTCTGTTGGCCCTAAAATCGGGGCTTCATTTTCGAAATACACTACCGACAAGGATCAGATAAAAGAAGAGACTAAAAATACTTTCTATTTCGGCGCTTTCGCAAGGCTGGGAAAGAAAGTCTATCTCCAGCCCGAATTGTTGTTTATGAAACGGAACGGAAAACTGACCGACGAAAGTGCATCGGAAAACCAGATTGCATTGAAAATAAATACCATCGACGTGCCGCTTATGCTTGGTATTAAAGTGCTCGATCTGAAGGCTGCCAATGTCCGCATTATGGCTGGACCGGTGGCCTCTTTTGTCATCAACAAAACCATAACATCTGAAAACTGGGATGAAACCATTACCAAAGACGACTTTAATAATATGAACTGGGGTTTGCAGTTTGGCGCCGGTGTGGATGTGCTCTTCCTCACCCTGGATGTCAGGTATGAAATCGGACTGAACGATGTTTCCAAACTTGAGAATTTCAGCCTGAAGAACAATATGTTTACCGTTGGGCTGGGCTGGAAGATACTTTAACTGACTGGCTTTATTGATGGATTGTTCGGGCTATCTGAGTCACTGAAATCATACATTGCTTGTGTGCGCATTACCGCTTTGCAGCCAATGGGTGCAGGCGTTGATCTATGCCTGTTTTCAGGGGGAGTCTGAAGGGGTAAACAACCCTTACCCTTCCTGTTATCCGAAGTCAGGGTTATTTTCTTCAGTCCGCAATCCTGCAACGATATGTGAATTATACAATTATTAAATACAATTATATAACTTACCCCAGGCAATAACCCTACATCTTTGTTGCCGCTTAAAAAGTTCCTTTTGGGAAAAAGGAAAACGAATGATCATTCCAAACACTAAGAAAAAAATCATGAAACTTGTATTCACATTATTGACAGCATTTCTTCTAACGGGCGCAGCAGTTGCACAACACGGCAACACACCTGCGGGATTTATTAACATCGGAATTAAAGGTGGATTAAATCTATACAACATTCACAACGACAACGATATTAAGTACGACTCAAAACCGGGGTATCATATTGGCTTGATTGGCCATATCCATGTAAACCAATCTTTTGCAATTCAGCCTGAAATCGTTTATTCCACGCAGGGTGCAAAATACAAGGTTGAGAATGTAACAACCAATTACAACCTGAGTTACATCAATGTACCTGTGCTGTTTCAATATATGTTCGACAATGGCTTAAGACTGCAGGCCGGCCCGCAGATTGGTTTTCTGATGGCTGCAAAATCGAAAAACGGCAGTACAACGACCGACTTTAAAAGTGATTTAAAACCCATTGATCTGGCTTTAGGCATTGGTGCAGGCTATATATTTCCGCCTTCTGGCCTTGGCATTGATGTACGATACAATCTTGGATTAAGCGATATTAACGATACCGGTGATGTCAAATCAACCAACCGCGGACTTCAATTGGGCCTGTTCTATATTTTTGGCCATAGCAGAAAATAAATTCTCTCATAACCAAATTTACAGTGGGTTGCTGAACTTCAGCAACCCTTTTTGTTTAATGGCAGGCACCATTCAGAATACTGATGTCCTTAGCCTTCTTTTGTTTGACTTCAGTAAAAAAAGTAGCCGAAATTGGGACTTAATTTTGACAAAGCAAACTGCTCAATTGCAAGCATATAATTCTTGAGAGTCCAGTCGGTCCGAGAATTATGGGTTTCAAATTCCTGAGCCCACCAGATAAATTAGTCATATTATTGCGGGAATCGTCGGAATAGTATTTTTCAACTCGAGCGGTATAAGCAATAGCAATGGTTTCAGGAAGTTTTTGTGTTTTCATTATTCAACTATGAGCCAGCTCCGAAAAGTCAATAAAGAGTAATAGACATCAAGTCTCCATTTCGATCCTGTACTTACGGGAACGGGATTGTGGCTTGGTGTCAAATAATTAGTAACGGAGTGGACTCAAATACTACTCAAAAACTGTGATCAACAGTTCCATCATAAAAGCATCGAAAACATTTTTCTCTAATATGCCTTCATAACGGATTGTCGAAATTAGAATTCCTGAAAATCAAAAAACAGGAATTATTGTTTATTATCCGAATATCGGATTCAAAAAAAAAAACCCCCCCCCCATGAAATATAACCAGCTTGGTAAAACCGGCGTCCTTGTTTCGGAGCTATGCCTCGGCGCCATGACTTTTGGCGGCAAAGGCTACTGGAAAGCCATCGGCGAACAATCGCAGGAAGAAGTCAACAAATTAATACAAACAGCCATCGATCATGGGATTAATTTTATCGATACAGCCAATGCCTATTCCGAAGGATTGTCGGAAATCATGCTCGGCAAAGCAC
>JBBQIQ010000197.1:0-6199 GCA_038325075.1 Bacteroidales bacterium
GGCAGGGTATCAAAATCTTTGGAACCATCGGGTCGGATGCCGAAGTTGATTTTAACCGTTTCGTACCAGTCATAAATGTCGGGCTGTGGTTTCCTGGAGCCATTACCTGTCCACTTGGCAGGGTTTTCATCAAATTTTCCATCTGCCAATGGATGCGCTTCGCCACCAAGGGGTTTGTAATTATCACGGGACTCCGGCACCTTGAATGCCTGACCGGGAATATAATAAAAGTCGTTGTCGCGGGCATATTCCACCGATTTATCGTCAGTGGCACCAAAATCTTCAGTTCCCGCAGGATTCGATACCGAATGGTAGCTGCGGGCCACATGGTTTGGAACGATGTCGATGATCACCTTCATGCCATGCTTATGGGTGCGGGCTATCAACGCCTTGAATTCTTCAAGCCGTTTGGCAGGATCCACAGCCAGATCAGGGTTTACATTGTAGTAATCCTTCACGGCATAAGGTGAACCGGCACGTCCTTTCACTACATCAGGATCATCGTTGCTGATGCCATAAGCCGTATAATCGCGCACCAGCGCATGATGCGGAACGCCGGTGTACCAGATGTGCGTTACACCCATCGCTTTGATCTCATCCAGGGCTTTATCGGTAAAATCGTTGAATTTCCCAACCCCGTTTTCTTCCAGTGTACCCCAGGGTTTGTTGGTGGTATTGGTATTCCCGAAAAGGCGGGTAAATACCTGGTAAACAACTACTTTATTCTTCTTCATAGACTCTGTGTTCATTTTCTTTTCACTGTTGCAGGATAATAGCAGTGCGGGTAATAAAACCGGCAGTATCCATTTAAAGGATTTCATAAGATTTACCGCTTAAATTGTTTGAACTGACAAAATTAAAATCAAAGATATTGAATTATATAATCCGGTGATGCTCCTGATTTGGCGGCCTGCTGGTGGGGTGAGATTCCGAGCGCAGCGAAGGAACCTCGTGCACATAGCACAAACCTTACTAAGACGGCGTCCTGCTGTTGGGCGGAGGTTCCTCGGGGGGGCGTCCTGCAGCCAGGATAAGATTCCTTCGCTTCGCTCGGAATATCGGTGTCTATAGGATCACCGATATTCCGGGCGCAGCGAAGGAACCTCCTGCATTTATTACAAACCTAACCGGGCGCAGCGAAGGAATCTCGTGCACATACTACAAACCTCGAAAAAAAACGTATCTTCGTCTATATATATATCACCTTTAACATCTTTACCCCATGAGATCCTGGATTTACATCACTACCAATAAACCTTACGGAGTAGTCTATATAGGAATGACAGCCCACCTGAAAGATCGGATAGGGAACCATAAATCAAAAAAATACAAAAACTCGTTTTCTGCCAGGTACAACCTCGACAAATTGGTTTATTTTGAAGAGTTTGACGACATACGGAAAGCCTATGCCCGTGAAGCCCAGCTCAAGGCCGGTTCCCGTGCAAAAAAAATAAAACTTATCGAATCCTTGAACCCCGAATGGAAGGACCTCTATGAAACACTGGAATGAGTTGGCGGGATGAGGGGCCTTCGTGGTGGCGTCCTTCGGTGGGCGTCCTGCTGTTGGGCAGAGGTTCCTCGGGGGGGGCGTCCTGCAGCCAGGATAAGATTCCTTCGCTTCGCTCGGAATATCGGGCTTCGGAGGGTCGTTGGATTCGGTCCTGCTGACGGGGTGAGGTTTCTCGCTTCGCTCGGAATATCGGTGATCCTATGGGCACCGATATTCCGAGCGCAGCGAAGGAATCTCCTGCACATAACACAAACCTAACCGGGCGCAGCGAAGGAACCTCCTGCACATAGCACAAACCTAACCGAGCGCAGCGAAGGAATCTCGTGCAAATGGCACGAACCCCACCGAGCGCAGCGAAGGAATCTCCTGCACATAGCACGAACCTTGCTAAGTAAATCCTATCTTTGCACCATACTTCACTATCTGTCAAATGCAGCAACGATTATTTTTGCTTTTTCTGCTCCTCGTATTACAATCCTCCATAGGAAATTTAGTTGCCCAGAATCAGGAAACAGCGGCTCAATCGGTTCCTTCGCCTGACACCGCTTCGATTTATTCTGTCGAACTCAGCAATCGCTGGCCAGGTGAAAAGCTTGTCAGGCTTGCCGATACCTTACTTACCGGCTTTCAGTTTTATATTCCTACTGAATCGCAGACAGGCCTTTTCCTGCTCAATGGGAATGCAGGGCTCGGTTACAAATCTGTTTTTTTTAACCCGGATACTGAATACGGTTTTCGATTTGCGCCCTCTGTTTTTGATAATTACCTTCTCCGAAACAACAACATTCAGTATTATCATATTCACAATCCATACACCCGGTTATTTTACTCAATGGGTAAAGGGAAAGAACAGGTGTTCAATGTTACCCATGCACAGAATCTTTCAAGAGGAATAACGGTGGGTGTGGATTTACGGATCATCAATTCATTGGGATTGTACGACAGGCAAAAATCTGACAACTCGGTGGTGGCTTTGCAGGGACAGTTTGTTTCGGATAATGAACGATATGTATTGTTGGCCAACTACCGCAACAACCGACTTCGCTGGAGGGAAAATGGCGGAATCAAATATGACAGCCTGTTTTCAGACAACATAGAAACAGACCGCAAACGCATCACCATAAACCTTAAGCTTGCTGATAACCAGATGAAAGAAAGCGGGTTTTTTATCCGACATTTCTATTATTTCGGGCGAAAACCCGGGCAGCCGGCACAAGATACCACTAAAGTTGACAGTCTGTTAAGGGCCAGACCATACACCGATACCGTTCACCGCTTCTACAACCCTGCCCGAACCAATTATTTCAGGCACACATTCTCTTACACGCGTAATTCATTGCTGTACAAAGACAGTGAACCAAAATCAGGATTCTATTCTGACATTCTGATTGATTCGCTTAAGACTTATGATTCCGTTTACTACCATGAGGTATTGAATGACTTTTCATTTGAAGGCGGGGTTGGCCGCACGCGCGGACAGGAAAAAGCGCTGCTGCTCAGGGCCGGTGTTGAATACGTACTCGGCGTTTACAGGAATGACACAATATCGAAGAAGTATATTCGGGTAACACCTTATGCCTGGCTTTCGGCCAACGCGTTCGGTATTGCGCGCGCTGAAGGGAAAATATGGATAACACAGGGCAACCCCTTCAATGGGGATAAAGGGTTATCGGCAAAACTCAGCATTCCGGCTTTCGATAACTCAAACTCCTGGGGAAACCTTATTGCTTCGTTAGCAGTTGATGCCCTGCAGCCGGATTATCTTTACCAGTTTCATTACTCTAACCATTTTGCATGGATGAATACTTTCGGACAGCAAACCATCTTCAGCAGCCGGGCAATGTACGAAAGAAAGAATCTGAGAGCAGGCTTTAATTATTACAATCTTACAAACTGGGTCTATTTTAATGAAGAGGCAAAGCCTGAGCGGGAGAATGGTTCGTTCAGTGTAACACAGGCCTGGGGGCAGGCAGTGATTAAACCCGGTAATTTTACGTTTGAAGCTTTTGGCGCCTGGCAAAACGCATCAAGGCCGGAAGTGATGCACCTGCCTGAAATTGCAGGGCGGTTAACCGGAAGCTATTCCGTTTCTCTTTTCAAGCGTGCTCTCCACGTGAACACCGGATTAACAGTCTTATACAACTCCGCGTTCTTCGCTGACGCTTATATGCCTGCCCTGAGATCATATTATTTGCAAAACAATGTAAAAACAGGCAATTATCCTTATGTAGATGGATTCATTAACATCCGGGTAAAGAGGGCAAGAATGTTTCTGCTGATGAAACACCTAAACAGCGGGTTCAACGGTTATAACTATATTATGGTACCGGGCTATCCAATGCCAGACAGGGGTCTGAGGTTTGGGATTTCGTGGTTGTTTTATGATTAAAACTTTTCAGGAAATTCAGGGTTAACTCAGATTGAGGTTATGCTTCGGCTTCGCTCAGCAACCAGGGTTAAGGTTTTGGCTTCGCTCAGCAACCAAGGTTAAGATTGTGCCTGCCCGACTGAAGTACGTCGGGTAAACCTGGCTGACAATTCAGTTTCTATAGAATGATCTGTTTAGCCAGTCAGACAGGGTTAAGGTTATGCTTCGGCTTCGCTCAGCAACCAGGGTTGAGGTTGAGCTTCGGCTTCGATCAGCAACCAGGGTTAAGATTGAGCCTGAGATTTGAAGTGCATGACCTTACCCGGGAAAAGATTGAGCTTGTTTCACCGATTATCCTCATTTTGTTAGTAATTTATTTTTTGAAAGATCTTCACAAATCCTTAGAATTATGAGATCATTTATCTTTTGTTTACTTCTGGTGATCCCGTCATTATGGGCTTCTTCACAGGAAAGTCCTCAGAAAGCAGGTTCCTTTAGCGGAACGGTTCAACGATCAGTTGAAGCTGAATACCTCCTTTTTTTGCCTGATGGATTTAATGATAAGCCTTTAAAGAACTGGCCAATGCTGGTTTTTCTGCATGGTTCAGGTGAACGGGGTCACGATCTCGCGAAAGTTAAAGTACACGGTCCTCCAAAACTGATAGAAGCGGGGAAAAAATTCCCTTTTGTGGTGCTTTCGCCACAGTGTCCTGATTCAATCGACTGGGATGTTGAAACCGTGTTTGCATTGATCAGCCATATTGTTTCACAATATCGGGTTGATGAATCAATGATCTGGGTTACCGGCCTGAGTATGGGCGGCTGGGCCACCTGGGACCTTGCAATGGCCTACCCTGAATATTTTGCAGCTATAGCCCCGGTTTGCGGAAGGGTTAACCGAAATTATCCTTCCAGGGCAGCAGCGTTAAAATCGCTTCCGGTATGGGTTTTTCATGGTGCAGCCGACGATGTGGTACTTATCAGTGAACAGGCTAAAATGGTGAAAGCCTTAAAAACATCTGGCAATAAGGCAGAATTCACCATTTATCCATATTCCGGCCACGATAGCTGGACAGAGACTTACGACAACCCTGAACTTTATGAGTGGTTCCTGAAGCAAAATAGAAAATAGACATTCGGACAAATAATGAGGGGACATCGCTTTGAATGACATCCCCATTTTTATTACTTTTTGCTTTTTGAAATGCCTGTATCCGCTTAGAAAGTATATCTTAACGAGAGTGCCATGCCATCCCCCCACCAGTGGGTATCACCGATCAGGTTGAAAGCTGGCTTCCAGTCAAGGCCAACATTAAAAGGAACTCCCGGAAAAGTGTATTCCAGGCCGGCAATAAAATCAATCCCAATAACTGTAAATGAACCGTTGCGTTTGTCGTCATACCAATTGTATTTATTATTGTCAAAAAATCCGATGTGGCCACCTAATCCGAGGAAGTAGTCGAGGTTTTGGGCACCCCTGATTGGCTTTTGCCATTCATAGAGGCCGGTTAATGCAAAGCCGCCCCATCTGAACGAAGCTATTCCTTCAACGGCATTGGTTCCCGAAATAAAATGTTTAACTGTGATACCATTGAAATAACCGAGTCGTAATCCGGCGGCTGTCGAATAATTCTGAGCCATTGAGGCAGATGAAAATGTGGTCAACACCAGTGCAACCAAAAAAAGTCTGATTTTCATGTGAAGTGATTTTTAATGAATCGTATATTTTTTTAACTGGAGTTATTACGCAAATTTTACGCCAAAATTGAGTGCAAAAAATATTTATTGGCTCTGACAATGACGTGGCAGTAATGCTTCAGAACTTCCCTGTCTTCAAAATGGCTACCCAGGGTCTGCTGAAAAAATAGCATGTCATTGGATATCTGCATTTTATAATGTTAATGTTTTATGTTAGATGCAAGGTTTTTAGCGCTCTAAGTCCACATTCCGTGCTTTTATATTACGGTGCTCTGCACCTTATAATCAATCGAACTTATTCTTTCTACAAATATTACGGTGCTATGCACCTAAAAAGGGCGACAGCCTGCCTGACATCCAGCCTGGCAACCAGGCAGACAGGAGTGGCGAACCCCTCAAGGCTCGACGAAGTCAAATATTTGTAGAAAATGCATGTTGAGTATTTTTGGGAGGTGCAGCCTGCCTGACTAACATCAGGCAGACAGGAACACCGAAGGTCGGTTCTTCGCTAACGCTCAGAATGACTTTGACTTACATTGTTTTTAAGGGAAGGGGGCTTGGTGGCGGCGGCGCCCCCACCAAGCCCCCCTCGTCCCTCGCGAATGAATTTTGAATAGGTACGG
>JBBQIQ010000198.1:0-6186 GCA_038325075.1 Bacteroidales bacterium
GTGCTGGCTAATGGCTTTCAAAAGAAGACCCAAAAGACGCCTAAGGCAGAAATTGAAAAAGCACTTAAAATTAAAAAGGAATATGAAACAGAAAAGTAATTTAAAATCCCTTGACCAGTTTATTGACGAACAATATGGGGAAAAAGGAGCTAAAAAGAGAGATAAGTTTGAGAAAGGATTTGAAGCTTTTAAACTTGGAGTCCTGCTTAAACAAGCCCGGCTCGAAAAAGGGATGACTCAGGAAGAACTGGCAGAGAAATGTGGTACTAATAAGGGATACATTTCCAAAGTAGAAAACAACATAAAAGAAGTTCGCATTTCGACACTTCAAAAAATTGTTGAACTTGGTTTAGATGGTCACTTAGAGCTGTCAATTAAGCTTTGATCGTTACTGAACAATATTCGCCAGTTGTACATGAATAAAGTTTGGAAAATCACTAATTCTCATACCTACGGAATGATTTGTTACCAGATTGTTGCTGCCATCTCTCACAATTGTCTGTTAACTAATACTTTGGGGTGATTGAGCCCAAAGAGATGAAAGGGAAAAGGTACAAGTAAAAAGTACCATAGTTGCTTTTAATATAGATGTTCTAATAATCTAGTTTGTTAATTGGGTTATTTATTTTTTGCAATTAAACGTGGTAATTCTTTTAATGGAAGATATTTATTGATCTCGGAAGGATAATTTCTATGCCCGTTATCTGAAATAAATTCCCTGTTAGCTATTTCTTCTTCCTCTTTGTTATTTGCATTATACCCAAATTCCGAATAATAAAATGTCATAAACTGAATGGAAGATGTGGGTAGTGACCTGTCCCAGTATTCCGGATTGAAGCGCATGATTTGCAGCCCTTCAGCTTTTCCATTATAACGGAATATAGTGCGATTATCATCGCCTGAAAAGGCCGGAGAATTCAGTTCATCTTCCGAAATATCTTCTATCTCTTTTCTGAGGTAAGGAAGCATAAATTCATCTTTTAACTGAGTATAATATTCCAGATACATTTCAGCCATTTCGCGTACGGTAACCGGCAGCCAGAAATCAGGACGTTCAGGATTAAAAACAATCAGGTTTCCGTTACCATAAAGACTAACTCCCGAAGTCATATCTTTCACGAATGGGAAGACAGAAAAAACTCCATTCATCTTTGTAACCACATTGTTTATCGCTTTTTGCTGATCTGGGCTAAATTTCATTATCCCACTCGGATCGTATTCCTGCTCCGAGAAATATTTATAGTTCGGATTGGTTCCATGCCCGCCTTCTGTATTGTTGATGTAAAAAGTATAATGAGGAGGTTCAACAACCCATTTTCCACCCCTGGCTAAATCAGAAAGAAAAAGTTGAAAATCAAAATTCATTTCACTTCGCATTCCGTAATTACAACTGTTCCTTTTGTAATCATCATCCCAAATACTAAACGCCATTGCATCTAAGTCAAATCCTTTGGGCTTGGTTAATATGGGAACATTCTGGTGAAACCATTCCGCCAAAACCGCCAGATTTTTGTTGAAAGTAAGTACTTCTTCACCGGGGCGTTTAATGTTACTTGAATAAGTCCATTTACCAGGCTTTTCAGGAAGGTAGTCGGATGGTTTTTGAGCAGTGCATAAAGCAGGCATCAGGAGAAACAAAACGATTGAGTAAGCAATATTCTTTTTCATGTCAAGTAAATTAGTATTTAAGCTTTAGCGATTCTACCGTGATTTTATTTACTGAATTGAGCACCTCAACACCGGCTTTCATCGACTCGGGACATGCTTTGAATTCATCAAGGAAGATTTTTCCTGCTTCGTCGAACGATTTTGTGCGGACCAAAAGAGATTCAATAATCGGAATAGCTTCTTTAGATGCTGCAATTAACTCTTTCTCTCCAGTATTGACTGCCTTTTCAAGCCCTTCGGTTACATTAATCCATTCTTTAAGGGTATTAATGTATTCTGTTAACGGACCACTACTAAAATTATCTACACATTTTTGCAGATTATCCATGCCTGTTTGCATTGTCGAAAAGGATTCAGAATTAGCAGTTAGTGCACGAGACTTATCGCAACCACAATCACCTGGTTCGTAGGGTAAACCAACCTGTCGTGGCGGGATGACCGGGCGTTCAGGGTCAACCAGAACTTCGTCATCTGCTATTGGATCTTCGGTTTGCGGCTCCTGAACAGTTGGCTCTTCCGTTTTAGGCACTGGGTTAGTGGGCTCCGGCTTTGGAGTTGCATCTTGTTTAGGAGTTGGAGTTGGATTCGGTTTAGGAGTTGGATCGGTTTTAGGTTTTTCAGTAACTGCCGGAGCCTGGTCCTGCTTTGGCTGCGGTTTGGTTCCCTTTCTGCAGATACTCTGAAGACCAGAAATTCTTTCGACCTGACGGTTCGCCTGCTCATAAACATCGGTTGCACCTTTTAAGCGTATGCTGGTTGCCTTAAGCACACCAAGGTCTTCACCAAATTCCCTGGCAGCATCCAGGGTTTCAGTTCCCCCGGCGATTGCCTGCTGCATTGCCGAGCCGCCAAGCTGAACAATAAATTGCGACAAATTACTCACTTGTTTGATAATGTCGCCGCCACCCTTAATAACATCCAGTGCACCGGAGGCTGTGCCATATATGCCGGCTGCAGTCTGTACACCTTTGCCCGCTCCTCCTGAAAGAGTTCCGATGATCAACCCACCTGTCTTGATGGCCAGATTGCCGGTTGATTCAGCTATATGGTCTGAAGCTTTTTCAAACTCCTTCGAGCCAAGGATTTTCTCTATTTCTTCGGCTGTCCTTTTCTGTTCTTCTTTGGCTAAACGCATCATTTCGGCAAGCCGCGCGTTGGTTTCGTCGTCGCAATTCACTACTTCAACCTCAACAGCCGGACCAGTGGATGCACCACATGTTGTTTTTGCCTGAAGCGAAGTTTTCCCTAAAGTTATTCCCTGAAGCGTAACTTCAGTGCCTATGCCGACTGCCGACAAAACACCCGGATTTGTTAGTTCGAAAGTTACGAGTTCTATGGCATCGCTTGGCTGTGCAGTTACGGGAACTGTGATAACACCTGTTTTTTTCTTCCCGTCAATATCGTAAAACGCTATCTGGGGTATGGCTTGTCCGCCATTGTATGATTCGATTTTTATGCAGGATGCTTCGACCGAGGTTTGTGCAGTTTTCCCATCGGGAGTGGTGTACTCAACCATTAAAACCCCTCGGCCGGGCGTCTGTCCGGTTAATGTGGCGGTGGCATCATTAACCGAAACAGTTATCAAATCCGCCGGTTCTACCCAGAATTTATAACTTCCGCCTTCGGGCTTTGCCACTGCTGTTACAGTGCCGGTTTCACCAACACCAAGTTTTTGGCATCCTTGCAACATAACAACAGGTTTATCCGATTCTTTGTAAGGAACAAGCGTAACGTCAATGGAAGTTTCTTTGGTACTATACGCTATGCCGTTACTAGTTCTCTCTTTTTCATTTTCACTTAAACTCCAGCTTGCCGTATAGCCTTTGCCTGTTTTGGTTATCTTGCAGTTTTTGTCGTCTGACAAATTACATCCCCCGTCACAGTTAATAACATAATCTTCAATTTCGCCGCCATAATCTTTCCATCCATCAAAATATAGACGCGCATCAGATATTCCCCGTGCATTCATGCCAGTACTTATACTGACCATCTTATAATCGTCGGAGTAAACAAACTGAATATAAGCACTTTGCGCTGATCCAGAAACATTATCGGTTCTCTCATCAGCGCTAATCAATTTACCGTTGATGGTCTCAGATCCTATTGTGGTTTCGGTGTGCGTACCTTTGCCTGTTACACTCATCCTTACAGGTTCACCAGAGCCTGAATCGTAAAAGAATTCTTTTAGTGGATTTTCAGCCTGATTTTCGATCACGGCCGAAATTGTGCTACTTGCTGAGGTCTCAGAGGTTTGGTGAAATTTCTTATCAATTTGCATGCTTTCAACGCTGTAACCATCAATAGTATCTCTCACGTAAGTACTATTGACAGAAACTTTAGCCGTAAGTAGCCATAATTGACGATTTTCCGTATCCGAATTCTGTGAGAATAAACCCTGGTTCAGGAGCATAAGGAATATAAAAAAAAGTATTGTCTTCATCAGATAAATAATTAGGCGATAGTTAGTGTCCTGTAATTATTGGTAACAGAGTAAAAATGCTAGTGTAAAATCAATGAGTATCTGTTTTTGTGTCATGATATTATTGTTACTGATATTAAACTTTCGGAATTAAATACCTCATTGTTTATTTTCGATCTATCAACACTCCCATCTTTTCAACCGGAAGTTTGTTGAAAAACTTCCCCACAAAATCCTCAAGTCCTCTATTACGAGGTTTAAATTCATCCAGTTCCTGCTCTGTTGCAGGTCTGTATTCCAGTGACATGAATTGAACTGCTGTAACTGGAAGTGAGCGATCCCAACAGGCTGGGTTAAACCGCGCCACTGCTCTTCCATCGCCACGGGCATTGATAGTTGATATCCCACATTCTTCGCTTGAACAGGAATATGCCGGACTATTCAATTCTTCGGCAGTGAAGTTTTCATATTCTTGTTTTATCCTTTGGTACAACTGTGGTCGCATAGTATGTTCCGGGTCGGGGTTAAAGTTCATTTTAGCCCATTCTGCAACCATCTTTTCATAAATAATACTATCAATCTCATGCTTTACTTTATAATAAGCCAGTTTGACTTCCATAATCTCCCTCACAGTTACCGGAATCCAGATTTCGGGCCGATCGGGATTGAAAACCAGTATAACACCTTTGAACCAACCTCCTGAAGCATATAATCGCACACCAGGGGCAATTTCTTCGATAACAGGTGCTATGATGTAATATTCTCTAAGGTTTTCACGCGCTTTTTCCAGGGCTTTTTTTAAATGAGGAGGGTCTTCCGTTTTAAATTCGGCTTCGTCAAGCCTATTACTTATAGTGTTTATCGGGTTGTTGATAAAGATTTCTGTTCCGTGGGCGGTATTTCCTGTCGCCCTCTTTAAAACACCGTTATCAAGGTAATAGTGATTAAATGAAAAACCTACGGATGTTAGTATTCCAAAGTCATCATTTGGGGTTATTATTGGATTGAAATTCCCGAAACAAACCACAGCGTCGAATCCGATGGGAGAATCTATGACCGAATCGTTTTGGCGTACCCATTCAACAATCGAAGTGAGCTTTTTTTGTACCGTTGACATATCCACACCCGGGATTTTGTCGAGTCGATTATCAAAAATAAACTTACCGGGTTGGTTAGAAAGGTATTCGAAAGGTTGGGCATAAGTTGCAAACCCCGAAGTAATCGCCAAGAAAAACAATAAATATTTAGATGCTATTTTCCTTATCATGGCAGACACATTTAACATTTTACTTGCCTTTCTGTTTCAGCGAAAAATCAATAGTAATTGTTGACCTTTCACGCGTAACCGGATCAACAGTTTCTTTTGAATCTTGTTGCTGCAAGAGCTTGTCAGTTGCTTTTCCTGTATAGGGTCCAAAAATCTGATTTAGCGGAATTGTTTTTTTGAGCGACTCGGTTTTGGTTTGTTGTGGGAGGTTGTCGCAAGTTCCTTCCGCTTTAGTCACTACTTTTACGATACTGGTTGCCGGTTGCGAAGTTCCTTTCGCTATTACAAGGTAGGTTCCGTTTTCCAGAAATTTGAGTTCAATTCGGGTATCGTCCTGTGGCTTACCTTCAAAGGTGCTTTCGTGCGAAATACCACTGCCGTTTACTTTCATCGATCGGGTTTCGGTAGATGTTCGGCCACCTTCGCGCCCCGATTTGCATTTGTAACATCCGTTTTCTTCCGTTAATTTCGATTCTTCGCTTAAATTAAATGTCATAGTGCCCTCGGTTCTGTATACGTCCTTGCGTTGAAGCTTCCAGTCGCTTACTGTGTTATCGTGAATCACCATTTCCTGATGAAATTGCTGATCTGATTCGTTGCAATAAACGCCATAATCTACTGTATTTATTGAGTCTAATGTTGAGTTGATATTTATAGAAACCGGCCCCTGAAAAGCACATATTTCGTATTTTCCCAGCATGTCCATTAAGCTTTGCGAAACTTTTCTACACCCTTGAGAAAAACTGGCAAAATCATTAGTTACTCTTTGTTCATAGGCTTCGGCAATATTTTTTACCTGATTATATTTCCAACAGCCTGCCATAATCATCAC
>JBBQIQ010000199.1:0-6134 GCA_038325075.1 Bacteroidales bacterium
TTTTGAAGTCCTGTTCAAACATACCCCATTCGGGCAACTGAAAGCCGGCAATATTTATGGTTTACAGGCCCAGGTATTTTTACCCGGATTTTTCATTAATCATTCCCTGCTCCTTTATGCCGGATACCAGGAATCAAATCCTGAAAAATACAGGTTCTCCAATATCATTGGTACCAGCAGGGGATATTCTATCGTAATCAATGGCAATAAGCTGATGAGCCTGAAGTTCGCTTACAGGTTACCGCTCATCTATCCTGATTTTCATCTGGGAGGCCTTTTGTATGTAAAAAGGATCCGGGCAAATGCTTTCTATGATGTAACCCTCGTTTCAAACCCGGAGACGAACTTACACTTCAATTCTATAGGGCTCGATCTGGTTTCTGATATTCACCTCCTCGGCCTGAGCATTCCCATAAGTGCCGGAATAAGGACCGTTTACCTGGAAAGAAGCGGCTATTTCACAAGCAGCCTTCTGTTTACGATGAATTTTTATGACTATTAGAAATTGAAGAACATTGGAACCAATTAATTCATATTTTAGTTCCATTCAATGAGAGACTAAAAAACTGTATTTTATGCGTTTACTGGCAAGAATAATCCTTTCTACAATAGCAATAATGGTGACTTCTTACATATTGCCGGGAGTCACAATTGACTCGTTTCTGACAGCACTGGCAACTGCCATTCTCATAGCATTGCTTAATACGCTGGTAAAGCCTGTATTGATCATTTTAACCATTCCGGTAACCATTATTACTTTCGGACTTTTTTTACTGGTAATCAATGCATCCATCATAATGATGACCTCTTCCCTGCTCAGCGGCTTTCATGTAAATGGGTTTTGGCATGCGCTGTTATTCAGCATTATCCTTTCGGGGATAACCGCTGTAATGGAATCAATGGTAGCATCTGATACAAGACCACAGCCTTGAATTCTCATTCGAAAACCTGTCGATACCAAAAAGAAATCTGATTAGTCAGCAAAATATTCAATTGGTGCTTTTGTGAAAATTAATAAAACCCTACTATGAAAAGCAGAATGATAACCCTACCCAAAGCCATTGAAGAAATAATTTCTTCATGTGAAGTTTGCAGTGTAGGCATGATAGACCAGGATAACCTGCCTTATACACTTCCGTTCAATTTTGGATTTGAAAACAATACGGTGTATCTGCATTCGGCTCCGGTTGGCCGGAAAATAGATATCCTGAAAAACAAACCTGATGTCTGCATTGCCTTCAGCACTGCGCACGAATTGTACGTTCAATCGGAAGAAGTTGCCTGCAGTTACGGGATGCGATACAAGAGTGTGCTCGTTAAAGGTAAAGTAGAGTTTGTTGAGGACTTTGACGAGAAAGTGCGTATCCTGAACATTATTATGAAACAATATACCAAACGCGATGATTTTACCTACAGTGCCCCTGCAGTTAAGAATGTTACCGTTATGAAAGTTGTTGCTGAGAAGATTGAGGCCAAAGCTTTCGGATATTAGTGTCCCAATAAATGAAGCAATAACCCGGAAAAGAAGAGATTTCTTAATCAGGGCTGTGATAGGTTGAGGTTGTGCTTCGGCTTCGCTCAGCAACCAAGGTTGAGGTTGTGCTTCGGCTTCGCTCAGCAACCAAGGTTGAGGTTGTGCCTGCCTTGCTGACAATCAGGTTTCTAAAGAATGATCTGTTTAGCCGGTCTGACAGGGTTGACCCTTTCCCGCATGTGCGGGACTCAGGGTGACAGGTTGAGGTGGAGGTTAAGGTTGCCTGGCACTTACTCTTTTGACTGATTTGTCACTGGCTTTAATTTCCCATTTACATAATTGAAGAAGATGTAAACAAGAAAACCGATGATACCCCCGACAAAAAATCCAACCACAACGTCGGCAGGGTAAT
This sequence comes from Bacteroidales bacterium, assembly GCA_038325075.1. Lineage (GTDB taxonomy): Bacteria > Bacteroidota > Bacteroidia > Bacteroidales > Lentimicrobiaceae > Lentimicrobium. Next base: position 1,887 of record JBBQIQ010000199.1, read on the forward strand.
GCACCCCAAGATAAATTCTGCTGTAACCGATCAATATAGACCAAACGATCAATGATGGCAGCAGCCACCTGAATCTTTTTCTTAACATTAATCCTGAAAAGAGAGCTATTCCGGCCATATTGCATGCATGAGAGGAAATAAACCCGTACTTGCCGCCACAATGCCCGTTGAGTATGCGAACCAGGCCTTCGAGTTCCGGATTATGACAAGGGCGTAAACGGTGAAATATATTTTTAAAAACCTGAACAGAAACCTGATCAGTAAACGTTACTAATAAAGCAATGAAAATAATTACCAACCATAATCTGCTCCTGTGTTCGCGCCACATATAAAATAGCATCCAGGCATAAAGTGGCATCCAGATCAGCTTTTCGCTGAGCCAGTACATGATAAAATCAAACACGGGGGAATGCATCCCGTTCAGAAAAAGGAACAATTGCTGGTCGTAACTGATGAGTTGATCAATCATCTGACAAATTGCAAATTAAAATCAGTGCAGGGCTTTCCAGATTTCATCCTTCAATTGCGGAATACCAAAACCTGAAAGCGATGAAATATAAATCAGGGGCAAAGGTGGCATTTTTCGTTTTTTAAGCTTTTTCAGGCCATCGTCGTCGAGCAGATCGCACTTTGTGATGGCCAGGATTTTTTGCTTATCGAGTAATTCCGGATTGAACTGATCCAGTTCATTCAACAAGATATCGTATTCTTTCCGGATGTTTGACGAGGTTGCCGGTATCATAAACAGAAGGACAGAGTTACGCTCTATATGACGGAGAAAGCGAAGCCCAAGTCCACGACCTTCCGATGCACCTTCTATGATTCCGGGAATATCAGCCATCACGAAAGAACGGTCATCGCGGTAAGCTACAATTCCGAGGTTAGGCCTTAATGTGGTGAATGGGTAATCAGCAATTTCAGGCTTCGCAGCAGAAACTGCTGACAAAAGGGTAGATTTTCCGGCATTGGGAAAACCTACCAACCCGACATCTGCCAGTATCTTCAATTCGAGCACTTTCCATACTTCGAGGCCGGGTTCACCCGGTTGGGCAAAACGTGGAGTCCGAAAAGTAGCTGATTTAAAATGATCGTTGCCAAGCCCTCCCCTGCCCCCGGGAAGGATAATTACAGTTTCACCATCGGTAGTAATCTCAGCTTCCTGTTCCAATGTTTCAGGATCTTTAACAATCGTTCCGAGAGGAACCTCGATAAAAACGTCTTTACCATTGGCACCGGTACTGCGACTGTTGCCTCCGCTACCGCCATCTTCGGCTTTTAAATGCTTGGTGTATTTCAGATGAAGCAGTGTCCAGAGTTGAGCATTGCCTTTGAGGATAATATGACCGCCACGCCCACCATCGCCTCCATCGGGACCTCCCTTTGCATTTCCGCGGGTACGGAGGAGATGGGCAGAACCAGCCCCCCCCTTTCCTGAGCGCAGGTTGAGTTTAACATAATCCACAAAATTTGACGATGACATAACAGGAATATTATTTACTACAGGGCAGCAAAGATAACAAAAACAGCCGGACGAACCGGCTGTAATAAACAAAGAGACAGTCAGTCCTATCTCAGAATGCGCATTGCTTCTTCAACCTTGGTGCATAGCCGGTGGAACACATTTTCTGCTTCGCCAAAGGCATCAATGGAGGCAAATTTTTGTTGTTTGTTATAAAAATCGGCTACAGGAAGTGTTTTCTCCTGATACTCTTCAAGGCGATGTATTATAACATCGGTATTCATATCATAAGCCCGTGCTTGTGGTGTTTTAGCCCTGGCACTGAGACGTTTAATCGACTCCAGGGTCGAGGTATTCAGTTCAATACAGTACGAAACTGAGGAATCGAGCCTTCTAAGCAATCCATCAAGTATATAGGCCTGAATAATGGTTCGGGGAAAGCCTTTAAAAACAAATCCCCTGAAATTCTTATGCTGTTTAATTTCCTGCTCAATTAATTGAATAACAATTTCATCGGGTACCAATTCGCCATGTACCATCAATTCTTTGGCTTTCTCACCAATTTCTGAACCAGCCTTGATCTCACGGCGAAGCAGAGAACCGGTTGAGATATAGTAAAGATTGTATTCCTTTGCCAGCAACCTGCCCTGAGTGCCTTTGCCTGATCCCGGAGCTCCAGTCAAAACCAGGTTGAACCATACATTTTGCAATGTTTTATCAATGGATTCAGATAAACGGGCAAACACTTTCTCGATTTGTCCAACCCCATTGATGGGGATATACTTATCGCGAAATTTATAAAATTCGGCAACAGGCATTGTTTTGTTCAGGTATTCTTCGAGCCGGTGTTCAATAACCTCTGCGGTATCATCGCTGCGGCCTGATGATTTTCCGCGTTCGAGCAAACGGGTTATCAACTCTTCGCGTGGCACTTCAAGACTGAGCATGCAGGCAAGGGAAGTATTGAGTTTCAGCAACAGACCTTCAAGAATATAGGCCTGTACCAGCGTTCTTGGGAACCCATCGAACAGAATGCCATTGATCCCGGCACTCATAATGATGCGCTTTTCAATGAGTTGCACAACCAATTCGTCGGAAACCAATTCGCCGCGGTCAATAATATCTTTTGCCTTTTTGCCGAGTTCCGAATCTTCTGAAATTTCATGTCGAAGCAGGTCTCCGGTTGAAATGTAAGCCAGTTTATACCTCTCGACCAGCAAAGCTGACTGAGTTCCCTTACCGGCTCCCGGAGGGCCAAACAGTGCTATATTGAGCATATTTCTATGATTGATTGATCGTTAAAATTTCTGAAAGGTAGATTTTTTTTTGTTTTCTAAATCCTATTCAACAATTTTATAAATATCCGGAAGATTGCGGGCAAAACCGTCATAATCAAGGCCGTATCCAACAATAAAATCGTTCGGGATTTCCATGCCAATGTAATTAATTTTAAAATCAGACTGGAAAGCGTTTGGTTTAAAAACCAGGGTCGCTATTCTGACATCAGCAGCTTCCTGCTCACTCAGAATATCGAGCATGCGACGCATGGTGAGGCCTGAATCAATAATATCTTCAATTATGACTACTGTCCTGCCTTTTACCACTTCGTTAATTCCAATTAACTCATTCACAACCTGCGAACTGCGCGTTCCGGTATATGAAGAAAGCTTGACGAATGAAATGTTGTTTTCGATTTTAATTTTCTTTAGCAGGTCCGAAGCGAACATGAATGCACCGTTCAAAACCACCAGGAACAAGGGCACTTTACCTTTAAGTTCCTGATTAATAGAATCAGCCACCCGGGAAACAGCCGTATCGATATCAGCAGCCTGGATGAAAACACTGAATTCCTTGTCTTTAATCTTAATTTTTTCTTTCATTCCATTGGGTTTTGAAGTTCTCAAAAATACGACAATTCCCTGTAATGCAAAATTTATAGAAATTTAGTTACATAATTCCTTTAACTATCAAAAAAGCTAACAAAAGGTTGTTGTTTTTGTTTATTTTGCAGAAAAAATGACTTTATGAAACCGAGGGTAAGTATAATAATGGGCAGCACATCCGATATGCCTGTCATGAAAGAAGCAGCAGAGATTCTAAACGACTTCAAAATCCCATTCGAAATCAATGCATTATCAGCGCATCGCACACCGGATGAAGTTGAAGCATTCAGCAAATCGGCATATAGCAGGGGAATACGGGTCATAATTGCCGGTGCAGGCATGGCAGCCCATCTTGCGGGAGTTGTTGCCGCTATGACTCCAGTTCCGGTTATTGGAGTGCCTATAAAAGCTTCTCTTGAGGGGCTCGACTCACTCCTGGCCATGGTGCAGATGCCTCCGGGAATCCCAGTCGCCACAGTTGCCATTAATGGGGCCAGAAATGCCGGTATTCTTGCAGTTCAGATTCTGGCCACAGGAGATGAAGAGCTTTATAAAAGGCTTATTTCCTTTAAAGAAGAGTTAAAGTCTAAAATTGTCAAGGCGAATGAGGAGTTGAGTGCTATTAAGTATGAGTTCAAAGTGTAGTTGGCTCAGGGGCCAGTGGCTTAGAAAGAGGTGAGAGGTCAGAAGTCAGCCCTTCGACAAGAGCTCAGGGACCGAGGTCAGAAGCCAGCCCTTCGACATGGTTCGACAAGAGCTCACCAACCGAGAGCTCAGGGACCGAGGTCAGAAGTCAGCCCTTCGACATGGTTCGACAAGAGCTCACCAACCGAGAGCTCAGGGACCGAGGTCAGAAGTCAGCCCTTCGACATGGTTCGACAAGAGCTCACCAACCGAGAGCTCAGG
>JBBQIQ010000200.1:0-6048 GCA_038325075.1 Bacteroidales bacterium
GACAATTTAAAGAAAGAGAGAGTCATTACTTTTTAGGCAAACGGTATTTGTTGAGAATAATTGAAGAAGAAGCACCAGCAAAAGTAGTTTTCAAAACCAAAACATATATTGACCTCTTTGTGCGACCAGACAGTACAACCGCACAGCGACAAACAATTATAAATGAGTGGTATCGGACAGAGTTAAAAAAACTCATTCAACCCATCGTAGACAAATGGGAAAAACAAATTGGCGTAACGGTTGACGACTGGCAAGTAAAGCAAATGAAAACCAAATGGGGTACTTGCAACATTGAGAAGAAACGGATTTGGATAAACTTGGAATTAGCAAAAAAGCCAATCCATTGTTTGGAATACATCATCGTTCACGAAATGATACATCTGTTAGAACGCCATCACAACGACCGTTTTCTGACCTTAATGGAAAAGTTTATGCCACAATGGAAGTTTTATAAAGAAGAATTAAATCGTTTACCAGTAAGCCACGGAGAATGGACATACTAACAAATAGCCCACGCATTTTGCAAGCACAATTAAAAACCGCACGAGCCGACACACGACCAAAGTTTTTAATAGAGCTTGCAAAGCCGACCCGAAAGAAAAATTGTTTTTAATCCCGAAAGCTTTCGGGACCAACGCTTCAAAAAAAAATAAAAAACGCAACGCACAGCCGACACTCAATGACACAGAAACTCAATATTGACAATGGTTTCTGTAACTTTGTAACTCTGAAACTCTGTAACTTTGTAACTCTGAAACAATGAAACTTTAGACCTTTTTTGCCAACTACTCATTGCCAACTGCTTACTGCCCTCGTCAGAAATAACGAGACCAACTAACTTATTGAACCTTTGAACCTTTGCTGAGCGAAGCGAAGTCCCGCCTCTTCTGCGGGAAACTCTTGAACTCTTGAACATTTGAACCTTGCGGAGCGAAGCGAAGTCCCGCCACTTCTGCGGGAAACCTTTGAACCTTTGAACCTTTGAACTTGTATATGAAACCAATCTCCATCATAGTCGCCATTGCGCAAAACAACGCCATCGGCAAAGACAATCAATTGTTGTGGCATATTCCACAGGACCTGAAGCGATTCAAGGCACTGACAACCGGACATACCATTGTTATGGGTAAACGAACTTTCGAATCTTTGCCCATTCGCCCGTTGCCCAACCGGCGGAGTATAGTAATTACCGATGTTCCCGGGGAGCAGATACCTGGCTGTGACATGGCTTATTCCATTGAAGAAGCAATCTCAAAAATGGAAGAGGGACGTGAGAATTTCATCATCGGCGGCGGCATGGTTTACAGGCAGTTTATGCCACTGGCTCACAAATTATACCTTACCATTGTTCACAAGGATTTTGAGGCAGATACGTTTTATGCCGAAATTGATTATTCGCAATGGAAAGAGATTGCACGCGAAGACATTCAAGCCCTTGAAAGTCTTGGTTTTAATTATTCCTACAATACTTATGAGAGGATAATGTAGTTGATTAAAATTTGAACTGACCTGAACCCTTTCCGGCTGCTACTTTTTCCCATCCAGCGGTATTTGGGTGATTTTCCCATTCACACCGGCAAATATCCCCAACCCGCCTTCAATATTTGTAAATACAGGCGTTGGTTCAGAAAAGGGATTATCGCCGTCAGAGGATGAATTGATAGACCGGTGGAAGTTATAGTAGTTTTCATCAGTAATCAACAGCGAAACGTAAAGATTATTATCCATTATATTGTTATTGTATATATCCCAGGTTCTGTAAGTGAACTGTTCTCCGTCTTTATTCTTATCACTCACGTATGGCTCTCCCCGTTCAAAACCGGTTTCATAGAAGTAGTTGTTAAAGCTCCCTTCGTCACCATAAAGCGTACCGGCTGCTATGCGATAAAAGTTGCCCGGTCCCGGCACGTCGCGGAAACGGAGACTGACTCTAATTGTAATACTCCCGTACTGATCAATAGAATCAATACCGGTTACTTCGACTTCCGGTGAAATTCCAACCGGCACAGTACAACTTGATGATGCATGATAACCATCTGGGGTTGTTACTTCCAGGGAATAGGTGTTTCCGGCTATAACCGGCATATTCACCATTGGTATCTGATAATTGCCGCTGAGTGAATTATAAGGCAGTGTAACACTTATTAGCCCATCTGAGATGGTAACCACAGCGTTGTTCACAGGTGGGAAAGAGTTGTCCCAGCCCTGTGTTGGTACATAGAGTGGTCTGCTTTTCTTCACAATGATTGAAATGGTGTCATCCTCTGGTGATAAAAACCCGGATACGACTAGTTTGGGCTCAGATTCCGGAACATCAACATCAGAAAGCATGGACTCACAAGCTGTAAAAATCATCAGTATGGCGGGAATTAATAAAAGGGAAGTGATATATCTTTTCATGACTTTCAGAATTTGACATTGTAAGTAACGGAAGGAATTATGGGAAAGATGGATACCTGTCTTAATTTGCTGGTAACCTGGTCGTTATTGTAGGTTGATTCGACAAAATAGAAGTAAGGGTTTTTGCGGCTGTAAGCATTGTATAAGCCAATCTCCCACGTTCGTTCATAATTCTTCTTTTGCTTGTGGAACTGCACTGCCAGATCGAGTCGGTGGTAGGCCTTCATCCTGAAGGAATTGACTTCACCGTAATCGGTAACATTGTAATAATTCCAGGAATTATCAACAAATGTGCCAAGCAGCCCGGCAAAAGGCTGGTGTTGCTCAGCAGCAAATTCGCCTAAAGGCAAAGTAATGGCATTGCCGGTTCCATAAACCCAGGTTCCGGATAGTGTGACCCGGTCATTGATGGTATAAATTGCGACCAGTGAAAGGTCGTGTCTCCGGTCATATCGTGCCCAGAATTCTTTCCCGAAGTTTATTTCATCGAATTTTAGTTTCGTCCATGAAAGGGTATAACCAATCCAGCCGCTGAGTTTGCCTGTTTTGCGGTGTATAAGCAGTTCCCCACCATAGGATATTCCTGAACCGGCTGTCACGTTATCCTGCCAGGTGAAATTCTGGGCATCGGTAGGATCATCCAGCAATAAAAAACTCGCTCCGGGTTTGTAACCCAAAATTTTGTTGCTCCATTTATGATACCCTTCCAACGTGACTGTCAGATTATAGGCAGGCAAATCCTTCGCCAGTCCACCCGAAATCTGACGGGAGTTTTGGGGCGATACCCGGTCGGTTGACGGCACCCAGAGGTCGGTTGGCAAGCCCACGCCGGTGCTGCTCAAAAGGTGGATGTACTGGTTCATTTCGGCGTAGGCAATTTTGGCTGAGATTCCTTCCTGTATCAGGTAGTTGACCGATAGCCTCGGTTCCGGTGACAGGTAGTTCTTTTTATCCGCAATAAAATGACTTAGCCGAAGGCCTGCATTCAATTGAACTTTGCCCGAAAAATTGAAGTTATTTTCCAGATAGAGCCCGGTTTCCATTGAGTTATACGTTGTTTTATTCATGAATTCATACAGCGCCTGATCGTCTTTCTCCACAATGGCGCTGGGTGTAAACAGGTGGTTGGTTGACTGCACCCCGGCCCGGAGGGTGTAGGTTGTCGAAATGTGGTATTCAAGATCGTATTTCAAAGCAAAATCGCGGATGCCTGAGTTGTACTCAAGTGAATATTCACCCGAGCTGCCTTTTTCATTACTGTATATTTGCAGATTATACCTGCTGAAGATCAAAGATGTATTAGCGAAAATTTTATTGCTGAACAAGTGGTTCCATCGCAGGGTGCCGGTCGCATTTTGCCAGTATAGCCCGGCTTTCGACTGGTAGTTGTTGTCGTTATCATAATAATCGCGGGTGGTTACATGAAATTTGTCGCGGCCAAAATAGCCACTCAGGTACAGTTTGTTTTTCGGACTGAAGTCATAATTAAGCTTGGCATTCAGGTCGTAGAAGTAATAACCTGCTTTGCCCTCTTCATTCATAAATGGCCTCACAAGCGCATCAATGTAGGTTCTTCTGGCTGATATCAGGAAAGATGCAGTGTCCTTTTTAATAGGGCCTTCAAGCACCAGCCTTGATGAAATGAGGCCTATGCCGGCTTCACCTGAAAATTTCTGCTTGTTGCCATCCTTCATGGTCATTTCAATAACCGATGACAATCGTCCGCCATAGCGGGCCGGAAATCCGCCTTTTGTCAGTTCGACACTTTTCAGTGCATCGCCATTGAAGATTGAAAAGAACCCAAAAAGGTGGCTGGCATTGTAAACCGGCGCATCATCCAGAATTATCAGATTCTGATCAGGGCCACCGCCTCTGACGTAGATGCCGCTGTTTCCTTCCGAGCCTTTCTGAACGCCGGGCATCAACTGTAAAGCTTTGAAAACATCCTTCTCACCCAACAATGCAGGCAGGTTCTTTATCTGATTAACCGGTAACGAAATCATGCTCATACGACTGCTTTCGCTGATCCGTTCTGCTTTTTCGGCGGAGATTATGACTTCACTCAGATTGAGACTTGATGCAAGATCGATGTTCAATTCATAATCCTTATTCAGTTCAACAGATACAATCACCGATAGATACCCTATAAACGAATACCTGACTTCATATTTGCCTTCAGGAATGGTTACTGAATAAAAGCCGTAGTTGTTGGTAGTCGTTCCGGCTTTGAGTTCGGGAAGGTAAATGTTTACACCCGGAAGCAATTCGCGGCTCCCTTTTTCCCTGACGTAGCCGCTGATAGAAAACTTTTGCTGGGCATAAATATTTGGGCCTGCCAGTAAAATAATGGCCAATAAAATAATTTGTAACCTAAGCATAAATGCAGGTTTAGGGTTTTAGTACCGGGAGAATTGAATGATTTCTGAGTGGAGCAATGAAAAGTATTCAGGTTTTTTGTTTCTTCTTTTTAGCAGCCGGGAATAGCACATTATTCAGAATTAACCTATAGCCGGGCGAATTTGGATATAGATTGAGATCAGTCGGAGGGTCACCTACCAGATGCTGGTAATCCTCCGGATCATGCCCACCATAGAAGGTCCAGGTTCCTTTTCCGTAGTTACCGTGAATGTATCTGGCTTCGTTGGCCGCTTTATTTTCTCCCATAAGGATCACTTCAGACTTAACATAGGTTTTGTTAAATGCTGTCGTTTGACCCATAAAGCCTTTGATGACCTGTTCGTGGTTTTGCGTAAGCATGGTTGGAACCGGATCCCACTTGGCCGAGAAATCGAACAGGGTGAAAAAGTCGTTGGCCATAGTCACCTTTCGGGAAGTGGTGACATCGATATTTGAAATTTCGTATTCGTAAGGGTTGGTGATAAGGCTGAAATCGGTGAATGCAAAGCAGTTGTGGTAATTAAGATGATCATTGGCGTGTGGGTCGGCGGCATCGCCATCAAACATCACATCGCAGATGTCAATATTTTCGGCTGCCAGTGCTATGTCATAACTATCAGGTGCCGAACACATGGCAAACAGGTAACCGCCGCCTGCTGTAAATTCGCGTATTTTCTGGGCAACAGCCAGCTTAAGTTGCGAGACTTTCGAAAATCCAAGCATAGTGGCATTACTTTCCGAAACGCTCACGTCTTCCTTATACCACGGTGCATTGCGATAGACAGCCCAGAATTTCCCGAACTGCCCGCTAAAATCTTCGTGGTGCAGGTGAAGCCAGTCATACAATGGCAAAGCACCTCCGATAACTTCTTCATCATAAACCACATCGTAAGGAATCTCAGCATACGTCAATGCCAGGGTAACAGCATCGTCCCATGGTAGTTTGTTCTTAGGTGTGTAAACAGCAATTCTTGGTGCTTTCTGCAGGCGCATCTCGTCCATGTTAACCTGTGGGTCGGAAATCTCCTGAAGAATGGCGTCAGCCTGTACATCAGCAATTACCTGGTATGAAATGCCTCTGACAACACATTCGCCTTCAAGCGTTGGATGATGCTTTAACATAAAACTACCACCCCGGTAATTCAACAGCCAACTGACTTCAACCTGTTGCTGAAGGGCCCAGTAAGCTAATCCATAAGCTTTCAGGTGGTTTTTCTGGGTGTTATCCATGGGGATAAGGATAAATGCAGC
>JBBQIQ010000201.1:0-6029 GCA_038325075.1 Bacteroidales bacterium
TAACCAGGATGGTGTGATTGATACTGCAGATATGAGCCCGGTTGACACCGATGCAGCAAACTTTGCAGCGGGCTATCTTGCTACCGATGTGAATGGCGACGGAGTGATCGACACCGCCGATATGACCATAGTGGATAACAATGCGGCCAGTTATGTGGGGGCTGCGACACCCTGACCGGAAATAAATTCCGGAGCTATAACTAGGGATTGCTGAAAAATATTTATATTATTGTAAATAAAGCAATTACAAGGTTAAAAAGAGTTCTGAGTGCATGGAAATATGGCAATAACATCAAAAACCCTTGCATCAGGATTGAGAATTTCACCCATTTTTGGCATGGAATAGCCACAGAGTGGCGAACCCCGCAGGGCTCAACGAAGTCAAACATTGGTAGACAATTGCAAACTAAGAGGAGATTAAGGCCTGACTGACTGCGTCAAGCAGCAGGTGCAGAGCACCGTAACGTAAAAGGGAGTTGTCTTTTTTGAGTTTTTCAGCAAGCCCTAACCACCAACGGCGACCATAAAGGTCGCCGTTGGTGGTTAGTTGGAATAACTGTTAAGTTTACATATTCTCCGTCAGCTTCTTTATAATCCTCATCTCGCTGAAGAATTCGCGCAGGATCACCCTGATGACCGTATAGGCCGGAACGGCCAGGATCATGCCAACGATCCCGAAAAGGCTGCCAAAGATGATAATGACTAAGAATATTTCGATGGGGTGAGCTCTGACACTGGTGGAATAGATGATCGGCTGGAGCAGCAGATTGTCGATCAGATTGGCCCCGGCAAAAACCCCGGCAATGGTCAGGCAGAGGGGTAGTATTGCGGTATAGGCTCCCAGGGCCAGACTGCCGATTACCCCGATGATGATACCGATGGCACCGCCAATCAATGGGCCTAAGTAAGGAATTATATTCATAAGGCCACCCACAAACCCAATCAGCAGGGCATTCTGAACCTTGAAAATAGTGAGGCCAAGCGTGAGAAGAGTTATCATGGCGGCCAGTTCCATACAAAGCCCGAGGAAATAGCGGGTAAGCAGGTGTTTGGTCTGACTCATAATTCTTATAGCTGCTGGAATATGCTTTTCAGGAACCAGTAAAAGAAAAGAATTGTATAACAGTTTTTCATCCTTCAGGAAAAAGAAACTGATGAACAGAATTGAAAATATGGCCATAAAAAATGAGCCGGTGAACGAAATCAGGTAGTTAAAGGCATTGCCAAAAGTAGCATAATTGACAAACGATTGAAGCTGCAAGAGCAGGGCATCCTGCATACTTTGCCCGGGCTGCAGTACTCCAAATTCGTGCAGGGTGTAATTGATCGCGGCAAGCGGTCCGCTGAAGGCTTTTGCCATGGACTGGGTATCGATGGAGGATATCACTTTCGCCTGTTGAGCGATCAACGGAACAAACAAGGCAAAGATCAACACGAAAATGGCAGCCATCAGGAGCAAAGTCAACAAAGTACTGACTACATGCGGAATCCTGAATTTTCCTGATTTGAGTTCATCCAGAATATCCACCAATGGCCGGCCTATCATCGAAATAACGGCTGCAGTCAGAATGTAGAATACAATATTGGAAAAATACCATAAAAAAAGCAATGCAGTGATCACGAGTACGATGCTGAGAATTGTCCTGACGGTGCGATTCATGGCTGAAAATTTAGGCTAATTTACAAATCATTTGAATACCTGCTTAATACATCGCTGATATCACGAAAAGTAAGCAGTAACCGGTTATAAATTGTAATTGATTGAAAGTTTGAATGCGAGGTTTTTGCCGGGGCTATCGAAACTGTAAGGCCCTGTCCGGTAAAACACACCTAACCCAATACCTGATAATGCCGATTTCAGAAGGTTGTTAATCAGAATGCCCCCCTCATAATAGCCCTTCTCCATAGTTTTAAAGCCTGCATACCGGTGCCTCCATGCCTCTTCAAGACTGCCGATGCCCGCATTAAAAGCCACGGCAAGTTGAGGTTCGAAGGTTGCTGACCTGTAGAGCAGTTTGCCAAAGCTGTGCGTGATAAAAACGGCAGCAAACCGATCGCTGATAAACTCATCGGTGTGCATGGTTGCAAAGGATGCGGTTGAATAAATTGAAAAATTGGATATCCGGCTGCCACGGCCATTAAAGAGTTCGGAATAGGGTGCAGGACGATCAACCAACCCACCCGTAAACTGAATGCTCGTTTTCCCGGTTAAACGGGTGATAAAGGAAAACATAACCTTTGCATCGAGCCGGTTGTAATCAAACTGCCCATCAAGGAAACCGGCACGGCTTCCGGAATACTGAAGCCATACTATTGGAAATTTCGTACCCAGCGAAGCTTGTTTATCGGCTGTTCTGACAAATTTCTCGCCCCAGGCAAATTTAACACCGGCTATCAGCTTTCCGAAGGTATGATCGGCGGTGAGTATTGCAGGACCGTCCTCATTTTGCTGGTATGCATAATCATAAGTCGCCTGTTTCCTTGAACGGCTTATTCCAATGCCGGCCTTCACATACCGAAGCATCCTGAAACTCAGCATGGCTTCAGCCGTTTCGCTGAGGTCCATACGGGTCAGGTAAAACCTCCGGTAATAGTCAGATGAAAAAATGGAAATTATATCATCAAAAAAGGCGGTCCCACCTGCCTCTTCAAGGTCATAGGCATATTTCAGCCCAAGGGTCAGGTTGTCGTATCGAAGCAGATTGATCAGCAAGTCGGTACCGTATTTTACATCCTTATCGCGAAAGCCATACCCGGCATAGCCTCCCAGGGCAAAAAGCCCTGAAAACCGATCGGAAGTATGCAGCCCAAGCCCGAGATACAATCCTTCGTACCGGTTGTACCGTACCAGCCGGTTCAGATCAAGATTCAGGGTTCCCATTGGCAGTTGGCCCGATAAAAGTGCAGTCAGCCCCTTTACCCTTGCATCAAAGCTGTTTTTCCGGCCAAGGCTGTCAATAATCCGGTAAGTGTTTATCTCACGAAGAGTCAATGAATCAGTCCTGTAGCGGTCCCATACATCTTCAGCCTGACGGGCAGCATCAGCGGTAACTTCCACAGCAACATTGGCCAACTCCCGCCCGATCACCGCTGCATCAAGGTTTATATCGCGCCGGTAGCTTTTGCCAATACCCAAAGGCTTCGAATTACCCATGTTAATTTTATTGAATGTAACCTCGGTGTTCAACTGAACCGGGAACCATTGCCTGCCATCGATAAACTCATACATTTGCTGAATGCGCATATCAAACGCTTCGCCCGATCTGGCAGGTTCAGCAATCACATTCTGTATGGCCCAGCGGTTGTTGCTGATGTACAACAACCCTTTCATTCCGTCAAAATTCTTACCCGGCCGGGGTTTGAAACCGATTATAAAAGTGGTGTCAGTCGGGCGATCTCCGTATATAGTGTCTTTCAGATGGAAGAAGTAAAGGTTCTCCGAATTTGGGCTCACCGGGTTCAGGTAGTTGGTGCCTGCAATACTGATCAGCTCGTCGTAAAAAGATGTTGATTGCATCTGAGAAATCAGAAATATAAAAAGCGGGTCTTTAAATCCCGAAACACGGGTTGCAATAATCTTATCCTGGTTCCGGTCAGGAAAGAGATATTTATGCTCCGACACAGATTCCAGCATGAACAGGTGCTGGTTCTCCATCGCCTTAATCAACCCTGCATCAGCCGTATCCAATGGGACTGTGTCGTTGCTCCGGAGGGAGTCGGGATTAAGGGTGAAGATCATCTTGTCGTAAGAATTAAAACTGTATGAGCCAATATTCCGGGGGTTGTTTATTTTCCGGTTGTCAACAGCATTGCGGATAACCCGGTGGGCCGGATTTTCACCGGCCATGATGAGTACTTCGCTGAGCTGCGTTTCGAGCCGCGAAAGTTGAATCAGCAGGTTCCCGCTGTTTGAAGCGACAGCCAGCTTCAATTTCCGGTAACCCACATAACTGAATCCCAGGGTGTGAATCCGGTCGTTGGAGGTTAGCGTGAACCGGCCGTCTATATCGGTTACACCGCCCTGTTTTCCATCATTAATCACAATATTGACAAAGGCGAGGGGTTCGGCTGTGGCGGAATCGCTTACCCGGCCACCGACAAAATATTCCTGAGAGGAAAGTATGAAAGGGAAAGAAAAGAGTAGAAATAAATTTGTTATTCTGAACATACCTTAGCTGTATGCGGTTAATCAATGGCTGATTGCGAAGCCGAAAGTAATAAAAAAGTCCGGAAAATTACCTGAAAAGCACTTAATAACTTTTAGCAGGAATTATTACAAATATTAAACAGTAAAGTTATACCTTGGTCTTTCACTTATCAGAAACAGGAAAATTTCGAATGCAGAATCGTTTGCTTGATTATCTTTCAAAACAATGCGGGTTATTCAATAAGAATTTCAACCTGGTAATCAGCGATTTTGATGAGGATGCCATCCATGATATGCGCGTTGCCATCAAGCGGATCAGAGCTGTTTTTCACCTGACAGAACGGCTGTTTCCCGGGGAGTTCGATGCATTGGAAGAAGAGGGTGAAATGCGCAGATTGTTCAGATTATCAGGGCGAATGCGCGATGCACAGGTCCAGCAGCAATTATTGTCAGCAAATGCGCTCAACTTAGGTTCAACTTTTGGAGAATTCCTGACTTACCTGCACAATATAGAGAATAAAGCTATAAAAAATTTTAAGAAATTCCTTAAAGATTATGATGCTGAACATGACCTCAAACAAAAGCATGAAAAGGTTGCTGACCTGATTTCCAGGGCCGGCCCTGAACAGGTGAGACTGCAGATTGTACAGTTTGTCGATGAACTTTTCAAGGCTGCAAGTAAAATGCATTCTGATTATGAACACGATGAAAATCTGCATGAAATCAGGCGGAAACTGAAACAATGCAATTTCCTGTTATCGGTCTTTAACCAAAGTGACCCTGACCTTCCACAGTTGAAAACTACTCTGAAAAAGCTCGATAAGGTTAACGAATTGCTTGGCAACTGGCACGATCAACTGATTGCGATGGAAATGCTCGACCGCTTCATGACGAAGTTTCGCAAAAAAGAGGAAGCAGGAGAGAGCCGCTACCTTCTGCTGCGTAACAATCTGGCGGAGAACCGTTATATACTTTATAAGAAGGTTCTGAATTATTTTACAGAAAAATTGAATATCTGAATGGATGCTTAAGAACTTGCCGTAGAAATATTGCAACCGCTGATTTCAGTGAGAGTCTGGACTTATTACTTTTCTATTTAACCCGCCCCAACCTGGTGCTGGCAAAGCCTGCCAACCTAGTCCGATGCCGGCAGAGCCGCCGCCGACCGGGTTTAGACTTTTTACTTTAGACTTTAACCTTACTTTAGCCTGGGGTTTTCCAGATGACGTTTCCCATCCCTGTTGGTTTTCTTTTGCAGGTTTTTTAAGAGAGCATCAGTCAGATCGATACCCGTTTGGTTGGCAAGGCAGATCAGCACAAATAGCACATCGGCCATTTCATCTGCCAGATCGGCCTGTTTATCCGACTCCTTTTCAGATTGTTCACCATAGCGCCTTGCCATAATCCTGGCCACTTCTCCTACTTCCTCCATCAGGATAGCTGTATTGGTCAGTTCATTAAAGTAGCGGACACCTTTTTCGCGTATCCATTGATCAACTATTGTCTGGGCTTCGGATATGGTCATCGGGAGAGAATTAAAGGGTTACAGGCCTGCCCGACTAACTTTTACAATGTTGAATCTAAGAGTGATTGTTGTCGGTCAGGCGGGGTTACAGGGTTACAGGGTTGCAGGGTTTCAGGGTTACAGGGTTAAAGGGTTTCAGGGTTACAGGGTTAAAGGGTCACAGGGTTAAAGGGTTTCAGGGTTAAAGGGTTTCAGGCCTGCCCGACTGACTTTGCAATGCTGAATCAGAATTTGATCTTAGTCGGTCAAGCGGGGTTACAGGTTAGATGGTTGAGTAGTTGTATTAAAGAATTTTTCAGAAAAGTAGAGACGCAATGCCTCGCGTCTCTTTTCATTAAAAACAGATTTCGCCGCAAC
>JBBQIQ010000202.1:0-5955 GCA_038325075.1 Bacteroidales bacterium
GATCAATCTGATGTAAATCTCTGTTTTTCCGCTCGAAGTAACGCCTTTAAACAGAACAATCTGGTTTTCTGCAAGATGAGGCTTAAGTTCATCAAAAGCTGTTTGCTGAACCGGGCTGAGCAGGACATCTTCGGGCGATGCAACCGCATCGGGATGTAGCAGGCGGCTAACATTCCGGGGATAGGCCTCCAGGATGCCTTTCTTAATCAAACCATCGAGCTGGGAGGCTGAAGCTCCCGGTATCAACAGTAATTCCGGCCGGGTTACCTCTTTTTCATTTTCCGAGTAACATCGCGATAAGCTGATAAAAGCCATCAGTACCTGCAACTGCTTGAAAGCCTTTTTATTCAGTTTATCCATTGCGGCGTTCATCGCTTTTTCGTCGCGGAAAGGTTCGGCCAGCCTTATGCAGGTTTCTGTCCGGGGCTTGTAGCGTTCGGTAATCTCTTCCTCGACCCTGACTATGCCTTTTTCAATCATCGTCTTGATCATCGGGATGATCTTTGCAATGCCGATAATCCGGCTGATATCGGTCAGGGTCAGGATTTTGCGCAACTCCAGCGCCTCCACAATCTGAAACTCCCGGTCGTTGAGGACTTCATCGTCCTTAATGTATTCAGGATCAAGGATTACGCGCGATTCACTCGCTAATTTAAAGGCTGAAGGCAGGGCTGCATTCATCACTTCGCCGGGGGTGCAGAGATAATAAGACGCCATCCATTCCCAAAGGGCAAATTGTCTTTCGTTCACCACCGGCAAAGGGTCAATAACTGAAAGTATGTATTTAATTGACATCACCTGCGGGGCCTTGTCGTGCACGCGTCTGACCAAACCGGTGTAAAATTTCTTCTTCCCGAACTGCACGACCACCCGCATTCCTGGTAAAACCAGGTTGTTCAGTTCCTGCGGGATACGATAGGTAAATGTTCCTCTAACGGGAATCGGCAACAGGACTTCAGCAAAAAGGGTTATGTATTCTCCGGGCATTTTGATGCTATGGCGTGAAAGATGGTCAAAGATACAAAGGTTTATCAGTTTGGATTGACTGAGAAGTTTGAATAGAGCTGGATTATTCAGATTTGCTCTCTGATGAAGTTAATTCGTTAGAATAAAAACTGAGAAAGAGCATAGCAACTGAAAAAGTTATTAACTTTGGATAAGAAATTTTAACCCAAATTGAGCGATTCGGAAGAGTAAATTTCTCAATCGATAAGGAAATTGTAAATAATTCACCAAAAAGTATTTTCATCGCAAGGGTGCATTACAACAATTTCCATATCGGGGTTAACCTAAGTAAAGCGATTTATCGCTTACTCAAATCGTTCAACTAAAGTTTAACTTAAAACCCCACCTATCATGCGCTGGACAGGAAGAAGAGGAAGTTCAAATGTTGAAGACCGCCGCGGAAGCAGCACCGGGAAAATGGTTGTTGGTGGTGGTATTGGAACCGTTGTTATCGCTATCATTGTTATGCTGATGGGTGGCGATCCCGGCCAGATGCTGGGTGGCTTTGAGAACGCCCAGACCCAAACGGCAGAAGCTACAGCGGCCGAAGATTCGATGGCTCAGTTTGTTTCAGTGGTGCTTGCCGATACGGAAGAAGTGTGGGCAGAGATATTCGCAAACTCAGGCCAGACCTATCGGGTTCCCAAACTGGTGCTGTTCCGCGACCAGGTAGAATCTGCCTGTGGATCTGCCAGTGCAGCCAGTGGTCCCTTCTATTGCCCGGGTGACGAGAAAGTTTACATCGACCTTAGTTTTTGCGATGAACTGAAAAACAGATTCGGTGCACCCGGGGACTTTGCCATTGCCTACGTCATCGCTCATGAAGTCGGGCACCATGTTCAGAAACAGCTTGGTGTGCTTGGGGATGTGCAGGAAAAACGACAACAGCTTTCTGAAACAGAAGGCAATAAACTGACGGTAAAGCTTGAATTGCAGGCCGATTTCTATGCCGGCATCTGGGCTTATCATGCCCAGCAGAAATTTAATATTCTTGAACCCGGTGACATAGAAGAAGCCCTGGGTGCAGCTTCGGCTGTAGGCGATGATCATCTTCAGATGCAAACGCAGGGCAGGGTGGTTCCCGATGCCTTTACGCACGGAACTTCCGCACAGCGGATGAAATGGTTTAAAAAGGGATGGGATACCGGTGATCCGGGACAAGGAGATACTTTTAGGAGGGGGGCTGTTTGAGCGTGATCAAAGTTAAAAGTCCAAAGTAAAAAGTCTAAAGTAAAAAGTCTAAAGTAAAAAGTAAGATTCATAGTTGGCAGTTGGCAAAGTTCAAAAGTTCAAAGGTTCAAAGGTTCAAAGGTTCAAAGGTTTCCCGCAGAAGTGGCGGGACTTCGCTTCGCTTAGCAATGGCTTCGCCGTTCAAGGGTTCAAGAGTTCAAGAGTTCAAGGGTTCAAAGGTTCAAGAGTTCAAGGGTTCAAGAGTAAGTTGGCAGGTGGCAAAGAAAGTTCAATAGTTCAAGGGTTCAAAGGTTCAATCCCGCACGTGCGGGACAAAAGTTCAAAGGTTCAATGGTTTAAAAGTTAAGTCAAATTTCTATGTGCCTATGATAAGTTCTATTGTGTCTATGTGTTGAAAATATGTTTCGGGTTCAGTGTCAGGTTTTTAAAAAGGTTCAAGGGTTCAAAATTCAGTTGGCAAAGGGCAGTTGGCATAGAAAAAGTCTAAAGTTTAAAATAAAAAGTAAGATTCATGGTTGGATGTCAGCAGTTGGCAGTTGGCATAGAAAGATTAGCTGATTAGCAGATTCGTTGATTAGCAGATTAAGATCATGGTTCATTTCATAGAGCTGCAATTGGATTGAAATTCGTAATTCGTTATTCAAGAAGATAGTTGGCAGTTGGCAAAGAGCATTTGGCAAAAGAAAAGGTTCAAGGGTTCAAAGGTTCAAGGGTTCAGTTGGCAATAACAGTTGGCAAAGAAAGATTAAGCTCAAAGTTAAAAGCTCAAAGCTTCAAATAAATAATTGGAAAGTTGCAGTTGGCAAAGAAAAAGTAAGCTCAAAGTTAAAAGTTTACCCGACGTAACGCAGTGAAGGCGGGCTCAAAGCCTCAAATAAATAATTGGAAAGTGTTAGTCGGCAAAGAAAAAGGGATGAGATGAGCGAGTCGAAGTTTTTAAAGTAGAAGTATAATCACTAGAAATGCCAATATGAATTTTGCGTTTTTGCTTGATTACAACCCTATCCTGTTGGCCCTTTTTGCAACTTTATTCACCTGGGGCCTAACGGCACTTGGATCGTCTATGGTTTTTTTCTTTAAATCCATCAACAAAAAGGTGCTGAACTCAATGCTGGGTTTTGCAGCAGGGGTTATGATCGCTGCCAGTTTTTGGTCGCTTCTTAAGCCTGCAATTGAAATGGCCGAGGAACAGGGCAAAGTCCCCTGGGTTCCTGCCGTTGTCGGATTTTTAAGCGGTGGCGCTTTTCTGTTGATTATAGACAAGATCCTTCCTCACCTCCACATGGGGCTTTCGACCGATAAAGCAGAAGGTATAAAAACCTCCTGGCAGCGAAGTGTGCTCCTTGTGATGGCCATAACGCTTCACAATATACCTGAAGGACTTGCAGTTGGTGTTGCTTTTGGCGCCCTGGCAAACAATCCCGATACGGGAATGCTCGCCGGCGCCATTGCCCTTGCTATAGGTATCGGCTTGCAGAATTTCCCGGAGGGCGCTGCGGTTTCTATCCCATTACGTCGTGAAGGCTTCTCAAGGCTAAAAGCTTTCAATTACGGACAATTATCCGGCGTTGTTGAACCAATTGCAGGCGTAGCAGGCGCATACCTCGTATTGTCTATGACCCCGCTGCTTCCTTATGCATTGTCATTTGCGGCAGGAGCCATGATTTTTGTGGTGGTTGAAGAACTGATACCGGAATCGCAGACCGGCAACGAAACCGATTTATCGACCATTGGGGCTATGCTGGGTTTTGCCACGATGATGTTGCTTGATGTGGCACTTGGGTAAGAATTTGACAATAAAAGGTTGAATATAACAGTCCGCGGATGACCACGAGAAATCTGATAGCGATGCTGGCCGGGTTATCTCTCACCAGGAACTTAAGAAGGAGGTGAAGGCACGGAAATAAGGATTGAATGGTCTGAACAGCCGGAAAGACAAATCAAAGACATTTTTGATTGTTATTCATTTGAAGTTAATCCGCGTATTGCAAGAAAGATAATCAACAAAATTCTTGATAGAGTTACCATTATAGAAAGCAACCCTTTAGATGGCCCAAGAGAAGAACTTACTTATCGATTATCCGGAAGAATTCAGATATCTGGTTGAAAGCAACTACAAAATCATTTATTGGAAGAAGGAAAATCTGATTACAATTGATTACAGACAGAACCCCGGGAAAATCAGGAAAGTATAATCAGGCGCTATTAAATATGACTTACCCCGCTGCGGCGGGTAGGCTGGCGGCTTTTTCTGCCAGGCAGGCAAAGAAATTGGTGTTAACGCAACCGTCGATTATTCATTTTCTCCTCCGACATCCGCCGGTGGCAAACCATCCCCGGTCTGATACCTCGCCCGTTTGCTCCCTTCATACAAATCAAACCCGGCATAGCGGCATTCAAGCTGTCCGTTAAAAAGGGTATATTTTTTCATAGGTTTCAGGCCGATCATTTTTAATGCCCTGAAGTCAGAACTGATCACCCAGGCCTTGTAGCCCTTGAAGTTTTTTTTCAGGGTATCGCCCAGTTCCTGATAGAGTTCGATGATGTCTTCAACCTGTATGCGTTCCCCGTAAGGCGGATTGCAAACCATAACGCCACCACCGGCCGGCGGGGTAATCTCCTGAAAAGGCGATACCCTGAGTTCAATTTCCTCTTGCAGCCCGGCCTGTTTCAGGTTGGCTGCAGCAGAACGCAGGTTGTTTTCTGAAATATCGGAGCCAACGATTTTGTATTCAAATTCCCTTTGTTGTTCAAGGGCATTGTTCTGGACTTCTTCCCACAGGTCTTTGTCATAATCCTTCCAGTGCATAAAGCCATAATCATCGCGAAATTGCCCTGCGGGGATATTCATAGCGATCATGGCGGCTTCAATCAGCAGGGTTCCCGAACCGCACATGGGGTCGATGAAGTTGGATTGCCCGTCCCAGCCGCTAAGCAAAATCATGCCGGCTGCCAGCACCTCGCTCAGCGGGGCTTCGGCGTTTGACACATGATAGCCACGTTTGTGCAACGATGAACCGGAGCTGTCGAAAGACACATCCACCTCGTCCTTGTACATGTGGATATTGATGCGGAAGTCAGGGTTCACGATATCCACGGAAGGCCGTTCACCGGTTTTTTCCCTGAAACGGTCCACGATGGCATCTTTAACCCTTTGTGAAACAAAATGTGAATGCGTGAAAATGGAAGTTGCGATCGTTGAATCAATGGCCAGGGTATTTTCGTTGTTCAGATAGTCTTCCCAACGGATGGCCTTTATTTTGGTGTAGAGGTCCAATTCGCTTTCGATGCTGAAATGTGTAACAGGCACCAGAATCCGTAAAGCAGTCCGGCAATGGTAATTGGCCGCATACAGCAGTTTCTTGTTGCCTTCAAAAGCCACGGCCCGGTTGAGCAGTTCAATATCGCTCGCGCCGAGTGCAAGCAATTCACCGGCTAATATTTCTTCAAGGCCGGCAGGCGATTTGGCCAATAATTTCATCGGGGGGTAAACGGATCGGATTGCCATTGGAATTTTTGTAAGTATTTTTATATAGTTGCCTTAATACAAGTGAAGGGTTCAAAGGTTCAGTTGGCAGTTGGCAAAGAAAGTTCAATAGTTCAAGGGTTCAAAGGTTCAAGGGTTCAAGAGTTTCCCGCAGAAGTGGCGGGACTTCGCTTCGCTTAGCAATGGCTTCGCCGTTCAAGGGTTCAAGGGTTCAAAGGTTCAAGAGTAAGTTGGCAGTTGGCAGTTGGCAAAGAAAGTTCAATAGTTCAAGG
>JBBQIQ010000203.1:0-5934 GCA_038325075.1 Bacteroidales bacterium
CAAAGTGAACTATCATATCCACACGGATGCAATCAAAGAAAATCTTATTCCTGGAGAACTTACAAAGCAGCAAATCAGTTTTATTTATGCAAATGAGGCTGATATATTAAATGTGGCTCTTTTTGGAGTGACCGCTCAACAGTGGAGAAATGAGAATCCGGACAAAGAAGGTAACATAAGGGATCTGGCTTCCATTGAGCAACTGGTTGTCTTGTCAAATATGGAAAGTATAAATGCTGTTCTTATTCGCCAGGGCATGTTGCAATCCGGAAGGTTAATTCAATTAAACAAAATTGCAATAACCCAGATGAAATCTTTGCTGGGGAATAAAAATCTGAAAAGATTGCAATAATTTTAAGTATCGAATAAACAATAGAAAAATGAATATCAAAAATCCCCAAAATCTTTCGTTCAGTTTCCTGGAGAATGGCTCCATCCAAAGCATTGAAGTTGATCCCATCAGGATAAGCCTGAAGCCTGACAACCCATTTTCAAAATCAGGGGCTAACCTGTTCCTGAGAAAAAGAACCGGTCAGATTAGTTACAAAGCACTGCTTGGTTCTGAAAGCAACAGCCGCTATGCTTTTAAAGATAACGCTTTTTTCGCGGAAGGGACCTGGGATGGGATTGACTATTTGTGTTCATTGCAGCTTTCCGAAAAAGGACTGAGCTGGATGTGGTGCATAAGGATCACCAATAATTCGGGTCAGGGCTGTGAACTTGATGTTGTTTATCTGCAGGATATTGGCCTGAAAACGGCAACAGATAGCCTGATAAACGAATATTATGTCAGTCAGTACCTTGAGCGGCTGATACTTGAGGATAAACGCTATGGCTCTGTTGTATGTTGCAGGCAAAACAACAGGGAGTCAGACGGCAATCCCTGGCTGATGATGGCCTGCAAAAACGGATCGGCTTCGGCAGCCACCGACGGAATGCAATTACTTGGCAGATCGTTCAGAGAAACCGGAATTCCGGAAGGCTTGCTTGCCGGGAGCCTGGGAGGTGAATTTTCCGGGGAATCGTCCATGGTTGCTTTGCAGGAAAAGCCTTTTAAACTTTCGGCAGGCGAAGAGCATCAGAGTATTTTCGCCGCAATCTATTTACCCGACCATCCCAAAGCAACATCAGCAAAGGATTTGAAGTTGCTACCGAAACTGATGGCCGGATTTGGAGAAGAGATTTCATTTCCGGAAAAGAATGAGTACATGGTTCCGAAAAAAAATATCTTCGGCACTTCTCCTTTTCTTGCTGCCCTGGATTTAACCGATGTTGAGATCGCGCAATTTTTTGGTAAGGAAATAAGGCATGCAGAAACTGAGGATGGAAAACTATTGTCATTTTTCAGCGGGCAAAATAACCATGTGGTATTGCGCACAAAGGAACTGCTGGTTGACAGGCCGCACGGACACATCATTCAGGCTGAGGCGGGTTACCGTGCCGATGAGAGTATTGTTTCCACCACCGCTTTCGCTTTCGGTGTTTTCAATTCGCACCTGACACAGGGGAACACCAATTTCAATATTTTTCTTTCCATCTGCTCCAGCCAGTTTAACCATGCCCCTGAAACAGGGCAGCGGATATTCGTGGAAATTGCCGGTCAGTTTTATTTGCTGGGTGTGCCTTCGGCTTATGAAATCGGATTGAATCACTGCAGGTGGATATATAAGTATGATAATCATTGCTTTCAGGTACGCACCTGGACATCCAAAACATCCCCCCGCGTGAATATGGACTTCAGGGTATTGGAGGGTGAGAATGTCAGATTGCTGGTTACCCATCATTTTGACGAAGGCAACGGCTGGTCGGTTAAGGCCGGAAGTAAAAGCGGGGAGTATGTTTGCAAACCCAAAGCGGGCAGTTTGATCCTGAATAATTTTCCGGAACCTCTATTCAGAATTTTAGTAAACAGCAGTGGTGAATACGTTGCATCGGGCGATAAAGCACTGTATTCGGGTAAAAAGAGTCATGGCGGTTCCTGTTTTGTCCTTGATGTGAAAAAGACTGCTGATTTCTGTGTAAGTTTTATTGGTGAGGTTTGTCATAAAACAAGCTCAGAAAAGATTGGAAATGCCGACCATCAGTTCAAAGTTGACTGCCTTGATGCCCTGACCAACTGGAAAGAGCTGAGTTTAAACCTTTCCCTGAAAAGTGGTCAGGAAGATGTAGCGGCTATTCAGGAGATACTTCCCTGGTTTGGGATGAATGCCATCACCCATTTTTTAACCCCTCACGGGCTGGAGCAATTTGGCGGGGCTGCCTGGGGAACACGCGACGTAGCCCAGGGACCACTTGATCTTCTGTTGAGTCTGGAGAAATATGATGATGCCAGACAATTACTGCATATCATATTCTCGAATCAGAACACCGATGGGGGCTGGCCGCAGTGGTGGATGTTCGACAGTTTTGCAAACATCCGTGCCGACGATTCGCATGGCGATATTTATTACTGGGTGATCATCGGGCTGAGCAATTACATCAGGATAACGGGCGACCTTTCGATACTCAGTGAGGAATTGCCATATTTTCATGAAAAGGGAGCTGCATTTGCCGAAAAAGCGACTGTTGAAGCACATATAGAAAGGCTGATCAGGTTGATCACCCATTCATTTATTCCGGGCACATCCCTTGTTCCGTTTGGCGGTGGTGACTGGAATGATTCCTTACAACCAGTTAGCCCGGAACTTGCCCAACGCCTGATTTCAAGCTGGACGGTAGAGATGAATTATCAGGCTTTTCAACAATACCAGGTGGTTTATGAAATGACCGGGAATACAAAAAAGGCCATGGAATTGAGAACCATTTGCGAACGAATCAAATCAGATTTTAACACATATCTCATTAAAGATAAGGTAGTTGCTGGTTATGGACTGGTCGGGGATGACCGGAGCATCAGCGTATTGCTTCATCCATCCGATACAAAAACCAATATTCAATACAGCCTGCTCCCGATGGACCGTGGAATTATCAGCGGGATTTTTACGAAAGAGCAGGCAACGCATCACCAGGATATCGTTGAAAAGTACCTTAAAGGCCCTGACGGAGCCCGTTTGATGAACCGCCCGCTCAAATACCGGGGTGGAATTCAGACAATTTTTCAGCGGGCCGAAAGCAGCACATTCTTTGGCCGTGAGATCGGGCTGATGTATGTTCATGAGCATATCCGTTATGCAGAATGTCAGGCCATTACCGGCAGGGCAGAGGCATTTGTTAAAGCGCTCCGGCAGGCAAATCCGGTTGCATACCGGGATGTGGTTGCCTGTGGCGATATCCGCCAGGCCAATTGCTATTACAGCAGTTCGGATGTGGTATTCAAAAGCCGTTACGATGCGGATGAGCGGTACGATGAAATCAGTGCCGGAAAGATTACCCTCAGAGGTGGATGGCGGGTTTATTCCAGCGGGCCCGGCATTTACATCACCCTGGTTATTTCGCGCCTGCTGGGTTTAAGGTCGGAAGTCGGGAAAATAACCATTGACCCGGTTATCCCACATTCGATGGATGGATTGTCGGCCGTGATAAATTTTATGGGTTATGCTGTTACTTTCAGATATTCCGTCAGGGAAGACTGTTTTAGCCCCAAAAAGATTTCCATCAATGGCAAAACTATCAGTTTTACTTATGAAAGTAACAAATACCGGCAGGGTGGTGCGGTGATTGCGGCTGATTTATTTCTGGGATTGTTGAATAAGAATGAAAACCTGGTTGAGATAACACTATAAAGGCTATATTTTCGATGAGGTTTTTACCTTAACAGAACGGCGAGGAAACGGATTGTTTCCCCTCGTTAAGTCTTCGTTTTTGGAATCCAGGTCTTTATTTCATCCAGTTGACTTCAGTCGATTTAACGTCCCTTGAATTACCGCCTGCCATGATAACAAAATCTCCGGCTTCCCAGTCGTATTGCAGGTCGTAATTGTAAAATTTCAGGTCTTCCGGTGTAATGTCGAAAGTAACTGTTTTGGTTTCACCAGCTTTGATCCATACTTTTTGAAATCCTTTCAGTTCTTTTACCGGCCGCGTCATACTCCCCACCAGGTCGCGAATGTACAACTGAACCACTTCTGCACCATCATATTTTCCGCTGTTGGTGACATCGATGCTGGCTTTCAGGGTCTGGTTTCCGGTAAGCTTATTCTGATCCAGTTTCAGGTCGCTGTATGTGAAACTGGTATAACTGAGCCCGTAACCAAACGGATAAAGCGGATCGTTGGTAACATCCAGGTAATTAGAAAGGAATTTCTTAAACCATTCACTTTCGCCGAGGGGTCTTCCGGTGTTTTTATGGTTATAGTAGATGGGGATCTGACCAACATTTTGCGGGAAGGTAACAGGCAGTTTTCCGGAAGGGTTTACTTCACCGAAAACCACATCGGCAATGGCCTGTCCAGCGGTAGAACCGCCAAACCATACATTCAGGATTGCCGGTATGTTTTCATTTTCCCAGTTAAGAATCAATGGTCTTCCGGTGAAAAGCACCAGAACAACCGGTTTCCCTGTTTTCAGCAATGCTTCCAGGAGTTCTTTCTGACTTCCGGGAAGGGAAATATCGGACCGGCTGGCACTTTCACCGCTCATTTCAGCAGCCTCACCCATTACGGCAACCACCACATCGCATTTTGATGCGACTGCCACCGCCTCTTCCCTTAGTTGTGCCGGAGACCGGTTTGGATCGATGCCGGACTCTCCCCAGGGGCCAGTCCATTTATCCAGATTAGGGTCATTAACAATATTGCTTCCTTTGGCATAAAGGATTTCTGCCTCCTTTCCGGCCACTTCCTTAAACCCTTCAAGCACAGTAACTGATTCATCGTGATTTACAGCCACACTCCACATGCCTGCCATATTTTTCCGGTTGTCTGCCAAAGGGCCGATCAATGCGATTTTACCCTTTTTTTGAATTGGGAGCGTTTCTTTTTCGTTTTTCAACAAGACGAAAGTCTGGGCTGCGATTTCGCGCGAAGCTTTAAAGTTTTCAGGGGTCGCGATTTCTGTTTTCGAGCGTTTAACATCGCAATAGCGGTACGGATCATCGAAAAGTCCGAGTTTGTATTTGGCTTCCAGCACTCTGCGGCAAGCCTGATCAATCGTTGCCTGTGTGATTTTACCTTCGTTAAACGACTTTTTCAATGTGGTGAGAAAACCTTCTCCCACCATATCCATATCAACACCGGCATTCAGGGCAAGCGCCGAAACTGTCTGCAAATCACCCATACCATGTTCAATCAATTCATTAATACCGGTGTAATCGGATAACACAAATCCTTTGAACCCCCATTCTCCGCGAAGCAGGTCGGTTAACAGCCATTTGTTTGCCGTAGCCGGAATACCATTGATATCATTGAAGGAACTCATGACGCTGCCTGCTCCGGCATCTATAGCGGCCTTGTAAGGAGGCAAATATTCGTTGTACATGCGCTGGAAGCTCATATCCGTAGTGTTGTAATCGCGGCCACCCTCGGCTGCTCCGTACAATGCGAAATGTTTTACGCAGGACATCATGGTGTTGTTTTTTGATAAGTCGTCCCCCTGATAACCATGAACAAAGGCTTTAGCAATTTGAGATCCCAGATAGGCGTCTTCACCGGGCCCTTCGGCAATTCGTCCCCACCGGGGGTCGCGCGTTATGTCAACCATGGGTGAAAAGGTCCAGCAAATACCATCTGCACTTGCCTCCTGGGCAGCAATGCGGGCACTTTTTTCAATCAGGCCCATATCCCAACTGGCAGCAAGCCCCAGCGGGATCGGGAAGGTTGTCTGATAACCGTGAATAACATCCATACCGAAAATCAGCGGAATCTTTAAACGGCTTTCTTCAACGGCAACCTTTTGAATATCCAATATCTTTTCAATCGATTTAATGTTCAGCAATCCGCCGACTTTGCCTTCCTTTATTTTTAATCCTATGTTTGAACTGGTTGTCTGACCTGTTAC
>JBBQIQ010000204.1:0-5887 GCA_038325075.1 Bacteroidales bacterium
AAACTTACTAATTCGGCAAGTATGCCCGCCCGATTTTGCAAAAATTTGATTGGGTCGGTTGTTCAACTGGCCAGAGCGCTGGATAACTGAAAAATGCTGGTTTGAGATTAAAATAAGCCACAGAGTGGCGCAATGTTGGTACAACATATTGAAAAACAAGAATATAAAGGTGCAGCGCACCGTAACGTATAAAAGGCGGTTTTGTTTTGATCTTTTCATCAGTCCCTGATTGCTGCAGAGCAATTCTTTTAGTATTTTTGTTATGACATAAAATTGTAGTATAATCTGAAATCAGCTTCGGGCACCCATGAATCCATCACGCTGAAGACGAACAGTACCATTAAAAAATGACAATGAAAACAAAAAACAATTTACTGCACCTTCCCATTCTTGTTGAACAGGATGAAGACAATATATACATTGTAAGTTGCCCCGTTTTTAAAGGATGCCATTCTTATGGCAAAACTGTAGATGAAGCCCTGGTTAACATACGTGAAGTTATTGAAATGTGCATTGACGAAGAAAAGGAAAAAGTTTCAGGGCTAAACCGTTTTATTGGATTCAGGGAGTTGCAGATTTCAATTAAGCCGGCTACCGTATAAAACATCAGTTATGCCTCAGGTACCTGTTATTTCAGGAAAAGATTTCATCAGATTCCTTCATACGCTTGGCTTTATTGTTATTCTATTTTAATGGGTCCCACCACAGGCTTAAACATCCCGATGGCCGGGTTACGACAGTCCCGGTTCATAAAAATGAAGATATCCCCAAAGGGTTGTTGCGCAAAATAATTCGTGAAGATATAGACATGGAGTTGGATGAGTTCCTCAGCTTGTCGCTGTGCTCCCTTCGGTCGGTTCCAATACTATCTTCGAACCCGGGATAATTTGCAATTCAACAAATTCATGGAAATGCTTTATTATGAATTGCTTACAATTTCCGGAGCGATTGACCGATTTTCTTTTTCAAATCGCTCAATTTGGGTAAAATTTATATGAAAAATTGTATGTTTGCATTATGGCAAAGAAAATAAATACACTCGATATTGCAGGCTCTCCTGTTTATGTTGGTCAGGGAGCGTTCGACGAGCTTCAGGCTAACCTTTCATCAAAACTGGCCACTAAAGAAGTTATTTTTCTTTTGGCCGATGAAAATACCATGGAGCATTGCTACCCTTTGCTTATTTCAATGGTGCCTCAACTAGAAAGGGCGAATAAAATTGTAATTAAGGCGGGAGAGGAGAACAAAACACTTGCTACCTGCGAAAAAGTCTGGAACCAGATGGCGGTCGAAGGTGCAAACAGGCAATCCTTGTTTATAAATCTGGGAGGAGGTGTAATTTGTGATCTTGGCGGATTTGCAGCTTCTGTTTTTCACAGGGGAATGCCTTTCATCAACATACCAACATCGCTGATGGCCATGATTGATGCTTCACTTGGCGGAAAAACAGGTGTTGACCTGTATTCTCTGAAAAATCAGATTGGCTTGTTCTCAAAACCTTCCGGGGTTTATGTATGGCCTGGATTCCTGGCTACATTGCCACACCGTCAAATGCTTTCAGGTTTTGCCGAGATGATGAAACATGCTTTGATTTCCGATTCTGGTTTCTATAAAAAACTGGTTCAAATTCCAATGGCAGTCGTATCAAACTGGGAAGACCATATACTTACTTCCATAAAGATTAAATCAAAGATTGTTAACATCGATCCTATGGAGAAAGGAGTGAGGCGTCAGTTAAATTTTGGACACACCATCGGGCATGCTTTCGAAACCTACTCATTGAGAAACGATGCATCACCGCTCACGCATGGGGAAGCAATTGCCATGGGAATGATCTGCGAGGCTTACATTTCATACCGGATTCTGGGTTTCAACCATCTGCAGCGCGATGAGCTGGTTAAGAATATCCTGTTGAATTTCAGCCATTATAAAATTCCGACCACAGCCATAGATGAATTGGTTGAGATTACCCATTACGACAAGAAAAACCGGAAGGGCCGGCTTATGATGACACTGATCCGCGATATTGGCGATGCGGTCGATGGGCAGCAGTGTGAGCTTGCTCTTGTGCGGGAAAGTTTGTTCAGGTATATAGATTTCAGCAGGCACGTTCCGCGTGAATAATCAGGTGTAATGATCCAGGTGACACCGCCGGCGGGAACCCTTAGAGCCACCGTAAATCTGCCGCTTTCAAAAAGCATGGCAAACAGGCAATTATGTATCCGTTACCTTTCGGGAAGTAATGCTGAATATCGCGTGCCCGATTGCGATGATTCCCTGCTGATGCAGGATCTTCTCAACCAATTGCAATCAGATAAATCAAGCAAAGTTTTTAATTGCGGAGATGCCGGCACTGTATTCAGGTTCCTGGCTGCCATTCTTGCCAATACGGAAGGCGATTGGCTGATTACCGGATCAGAAAGGATGCAGCAACGGCCTTGTGCACCATTGGTGAACGGGCTGAACGAGTTGGGCGCTGATGTCACTTATCAGTCTCAGGCTGGTTATCCCCCGCTTATCATAAAAGGAAGTCAACTCAGGGGTGGGGATGTTTTCATCGATGCATCGGTTAGCAGCCAGTTTATTTCGGCACTGATGATGATAGGGGCTACCATGTCAGAAGAACTTAAAATAGTACTAAAAGGAAATATTGTTTCAAAACCATACATTGAACTGACTGCCTGGCTTATGCGGGAGCAGGGAATTTTAGTTGAGTTTAAAAATCGTGAAATCCGGGTTACTCCGGGGTTTTACCAGTTTAAAAACAGCCTGGCCGAAGCAGACTGGTCTGCAGCCTCCTATTGGTATGCTGCCGCTGCAATGGCCGGTGAATCTGAGTTCTGCCTGAAGGGGCTCAACAGAAATTCAATGCAGGGCGACAACCGGTTAACAGCATTTTATGAAGAACTTGGGGTCGGAAGTAAGTGGGAGGACGCCGACCTCATACTCCGCAACACAGGAAAAGTTACCGGGGATTATAAAGCCGATTTTACTGATTGCCCCGATCTTTTTCCTGCCATTGCCGTAACCTGCGCCGGTTTGGGCATCAGGAGCCATTTCAGTGGTTTGTCAACCCTTGCGCTGAAAGAAAGCGATCGTCTCATGTCAGTCGTGAATGAACTTTCTAAGCTTGGTTACCAGATCAGTCAGGGAGATGATATTTTCGAGATATTCCCTGACCGGGTTAAAAGTCATGATAATAAAATAGAAACCTACGCTGATCACCGGATAGCCATGGCCTTTGCCATGCTCTCCCTGGTTTCCGGAAAACTTTTTATCCTCAACCCAACGGTTGTTTCCAAGTCGTATCCTGATTTTTGGAACCATCTGCATCAAGCAGGTTTCAATCTTGAGGCTGTTTAAATTTTGTTAAACTCATTGATATATAAACAGTGATCTCCTTCCGAAAACTAATTTTTTTGACACCACCCCGCCGGTGTCGCGCTGTTATATTTTTGGCTTGAATTTTCCACAAATATAGCGTAGGTTTGTTAAAATTTTTCGATTCCAATGACAGTTGACATTTTCATACCCTGTTTTATAGATCAGGTCTATCCTGAAACCGGTTTTAATATGGTTAAAGTACTCGAGAAAATCGGGGTAGATGTGCGGTATAATAAAAATCAGACCTGTTGCGGCCAGATAGCATTCAACAGCGGATTCTGGGATCACGCCAAGGCTATGGGCGAAAAGTTTATCAATGATTTTAAGGATTGCCAGTATGTAGTCGCACCCTCGGCTTCATGTACTGGTATGGTTAAGAATTATTACGATGAAATGTTTTACAATTCTGCACTACACAACGAATACCGATTGCTTAAAAAGAACATTTATGAGATATCGGATTTTCTTGTCAATATACTAAATATTAAAGACATAGGAGCAACTTTTAACCACAAGGTAACCTTTCACGATAGCTGCGCTGCACTCAGGGAATACGGTTTGAAGGATGAATCCCGCAAACTTCTTAAGCATGTAAGGGGGCTGGAACTTATTGAAATGAAGGAAACAACAACCTGTTGCGGTTTTGGCGGAACCTTCTCGGTGAAGCATGAGGAAATTTCATCTGCCATGGCTGAGTACAAAATCAACCGGGCCCTTGAAACTGGGGCTGAATACATCGTGTCAACAGATTCATCCTGCCTTATGCACCAGCAGGCTTTTATCGATAAGAACAATATTCCAATTAAAACCATTCACCTTGTTGATATACTGGCTTCCGGCTGGGAGCTATAAGCGAATGATCTTCGGCTGAAGGAAAATCTGATGTTTCATCTTAATGCCCGGTTATTTAACCCCTTCAGGGCGGGTTGTAAATTTCGAAATCATGCCTACTGTGTAATTGCCAACAATATCTTTTGCGCCAATCTGCCAGTAATAGTCAGTCTTGTATCTGAATCCCGAGATGGTTGTTTCGTATTGTTGTATTCCATCAACAATGGTAAAAGCTGTTATCCCTGACCTCAGGAGTGCAAGTGAGGTCCTGCTCTTGCCAATCCAGATGTCATAAGTTAAAGGGTCACCCTCCGGATCGGTGCAGGTCCATTTGAATTCAACAGTTTCGTCCATCCAGCCTTGCCATTCAGGGGGGGTAAGGTAGAAAGGCATATCCGGTGGCATATTTGACAGATCGCTGACGATAACCACCATTTTTTTGAGGGTGTCGGTCATACCTTTCGTATCGCGGACTTCCATTAACGGGAAATAAACCCCTACAGCATCATACTTGTGTGATACCGTTTTTGCCGTCGAGAACTCGGTGTCAAATATTTTATCCTTATTCCAATCCCAACGGACTTCCAGGAGTGAAACAGGGTCTTCATGATCACTGACTATACTTCCATCAAAATCAATGGTCGTATTTACGTCTCCTCTGGCAGGTGATAAAGCATAATCAGCCCTGGGCAAGTGATTATTATTGTTCTCGCCGTCTTTTTTACAACCGGCAGCAAGCAAAACAACAAAGCCAAAATACAGTAAGGCAGGTGATGGCAGTCTCAATTCTGAGATTATTTTCATGAGTTATAATTCTTTCAACTTATTCATCAAAGGCTCTCTTAATCAATCGAAAAACGATTTTTCCCAAGGGTTGAATAAACCAATACAAACTTAAGTTAAAACGGGAACACTTAAGAAACAGTATGCGAAATAACAAAAATTTCTCTGATTTCTATTACATTATTGTCTTTCCCTGACCTTATAAAAAAGTAATGATCGCAATTAATCCCTAATTTCAGGGCATAGAAATAGTGATAGAACCTAGATTGTTTTGAGGTTGGGATGATTGTTAAAGATCGCCCATTAGAAGTCGGACTTCTGATTTCATCCATAGCGTCTGTTTAAATTTTATATTCTTCTTTCAATAGGCGGGTTTGGAAAAGAAACAAAAAGCCCAGGGGCAAAACCCTGAAAAATTTATAAATTCATAATAAATTTTTCAGGATTTTGCCTCTTTATGTAATAATTTAATTAAAACCCACCCAAAAGGACGGGCCTGTTTATAGCGTTTAACAAAATTTAAACAGATCTTTTTTATAAATTGCAGACAAAATCTGACAGTTTTAGCAAGCTGGTAACACCGGTTATGACGCTATTTATGCCGACAAACAGAAGTCCAGGCCATCACATTCTCCTGGGCTAACCCGGGAATATTTTAAATGTCATGGTAAAAGTCGTAGGATTCACCACTATTCCTATATTTGCATAAGACACTACTACAACTTTTTCTTTAAACATTTGACCCGCAACTTACTTATGCCGGGCAAAACGGTGAACCATGAAAAAACCTGACAGTTTAATTTTTAAGCTATTCCCTGCCATTCTGGTTATTATATTATTTCAGGGCAGATTATCAGCGCAAATTCCGACCGTGCAGGATTGCCTGGGC
>JBBQIQ010000205.1:0-5866 GCA_038325075.1 Bacteroidales bacterium
CGATCTTACACTTCCGTTGGGCAGGGGCAAATTAAAAAAATAAACGATGATCTTAGCTAGGGTCGCAGGCACCGTGGTTGCAAGCCATAAGCCCCAAAAACTGGACGGGATTGCCTTTTTGCTTGTTGAAAAGATTGACCCGGTGACCATGATGGGTAAGGGCGATTTTGTAGTGGCTATGGATGCCGTAGGCGCAGGGCCTGATGAAATTGTTTTCTATGTATCGGGAAGCAGTGCCCGTTTTACCCCAACCACAGAGGGCGTTCCAACCGATTGTTCAATTGTTGCCATCGTCGATTTTATTGAAAAAGACGGCACCTTTACATACAGGAAAAACAGCACGGGTAACGGATGATATTAGGGAAAGTTGTTGGAACAGTGGTAAGTAATACTAACCTGATTGGCATCAGGGGGGCTGGTTTTTTATTGATTGAAAAGTGTAATCAGGCGGGTGAGGGTCAAAACGACTTTGTAGTTGCCCTCGATCTGGTGGGTGCCGGAAAAGATGAAATGGTCGTGGTGTCGGAAGGCTCAACGGCCAGGGAAACCCCGTTAACGGTGGGCAAACCGCTCGATGCGATTGTAGTGGGGATTGTTGATACTATTGATGAAAACAATAAGGTTGTCTATCAGAAATGGTGAACGGGAAAGAAATAATAGTTTTAGGGGCACTTGAATTCAGCAGCATCGTTGCCGGTTTTATGGCTATGGATGCCATGGTGAAAATAGCCCCGGTAAAAATAGTTGAGGCCCGTACCATCAGCTCAGGTAAGTACCTGATTATTTTCACCGGTGATGTGGCATCTGTTGAGTATGCTTTCAACAAGGGGAGTGAAACCGGTGCCGGTCACATTGTTGACAGCCTCTTCCTTCCCCAGGTTCACCAGGATGTTATTCCGGCACTCGGCAATACCATCAGGACCGGTTCCTGGGATGCCATCGGGATTATTGAAACAAAGTCGGTTATATCGGGCATTGAAGCTGCTGACGCTTCCGCGAAAGCGGGAGAGGTCAGGATTATCGAAATCAGGCTGGCTGACGGATTTGGCGGAAAGTCGTATGTAAAGATGACCGGAACCCTCACCGGTGTTCAAACCGCGATGGCCGCCGGAACACGGATTGCCGCAGCAAAGGATACTTTGTGCATGGAGACCATTATTCCCCAGCCCCACAGGGAAATCATGCCATTTTTTATGTAAAAGCAGTATCAATGGATAACTTGGAAAATACCATACGCCAAATGGTTCAGGAAGCAATGAAAGGACTGTCCCTGACTCCAGAATCCGGTGATCCGGGGGTAACAACGGGTGTATTTTCAGATATAAACAGTGCTGTATCGGCGGCTGAAACAGCTTTCAACAAACTGAATTTACTCACCCTTGTAAGCAGGAAGCAGATCATCGCGAATATGCGTAAAACCGCCCTTGAACACCTGGAGACCTATAGCAGGATGGCTAATGAAGAAACCGGCTTCGGACGATGGGAAGATAAAATGGTTAAGAATGAGCTTGCCATCAATAAGACTCCGGGCGTTGAAGACCTGGAATCCATCGCCTACTCCGACGACCATGGGCTCACGCTCGTTGAACGGGCCCCTTATGGCATTGTCGGCTCCGTTACACCGAGTACAAATCCGACAGCTACCATTATTTGTAATGCCATCGGAATGGTTGCCGCCGGAAACTCTGTGGTATTCAATCCCCACCCTGCCGCGAAAAAGGTTTCGGCTTATCTCGTAAACATTCTGAACCGGGCTATTGTAGAAGCCGGTGGACCCGAAAACCTGGTTTGCTGTATCGCCAATCCCACCATTGAATCGGCAAAGGAAATGATGTCGCACCCGAAAATTGCGCTTCTGGTTGTGACCGGGGGCCCGGCAGTTGTGAGAACAGCCATGAACAGCGGCAAAAAGGTAATCGGCGCGGGACCGGGCAACCCTCCTGTGGTGGTTGATGAAACCGCCGATATCCCCAAAGCTGCCAAAGATATCGTGGACGGGGCAAGTTTTGATAACAATATTATCTGCATCTGCGAAAAAGAAATCCTTTGTGTAGCTTCGGTTGCCGATCAGTTGAAGGCTGAGATGAAAAAGCACGGGGCGTATGAATTAAACGAAGAACAAATCCGCAGGATTACCGAAATTGTAATTGCCGAACCGGGATGCCGCGGTAAAGAAGGGGCCGCCAGCAAGATTCATGTGGGTAAATCAGCCACTTTCATTGCCAGGTCAATCGGTCTTGAGTTGCCTGAATCGACCAGGTTGTTGCTTTGTGAAGTCGGGGCCGATCATCCTTTAGTATGGACAGAGCAGTTAATGCCCGTAATGCCCCTGGTTCGTCTTAAAGATGTGGATACTGCCATTGATCTGGCAGTCGAAGTCGAACACGGGTTCCGTCATACAGCCATTATGCACTCTTTGAATATTTCCAAACTGAGCAAAATGGCCAAAGCCATGAATTGCTCCATTTTTATTAAAAACGGTCCGAGTTATGCCGGATTGGGCCACGGTGGCGCGGGTTTTGCATCGTTTACCATTGCCAGTCCCACCGGAGAGGGGGTAACCCGTCCGGTAACCTTTACAAGGGAACGAAGATGCACGCTGGTCGATTATTTCAGAATCGTATAAGTATTAATCTATGAAGTTAGGCAGGGTCATAGGACGGGTGGTAAGTACCAGAAAGGTTGAATCTTTCGAGGGACTGAAACTTATGTTGGTACAACCCCTGGATGAAGACTGCAATCCACTGGGCGATGCGTTTGTAGCGGCTGATACAATTCAATCAGGTGTTGGCGATTTGATTTATTACGAAACAAGCAAGGAAGCCGGCAGGGTGCTGCCTTTCACAATGAATCCGGTCGATGCTGCCATTATGGGCATTGTTGACGATCTTTTTATTGATAAACTACCATGATACTCGGTAAAGTAATCGGCAACGTGGTTTCAACCATCAGGGTTGAAGCCTATCAGTCACGGAAAATCCTGATTGTGCAACCCATTGACCCGGAAGGGAAAGCCTGCGGAAAATCAATCCTGGCCATTGATGTTGTTCAGGCCGGCGTTGGTGACATTGTGCTTACGCTTGAAGAAGGCACATCGGCCAGAGCCATTCTGCAGGAACCCGATTCAATGACCATAAAACATGTTGTGGCGGCCATAGTTGATTCGGTAAACATCTTTACGGTTATTTAAAAAAAAACCTTCATCAACAAGAACATGAGAAACTTGATTTTTATTTTGATTCCAGTTCTGTTTTTTAATTGTAAAAAGGATTATGCAGATAAGAACAATAAATTTGATTCAATAGTTGATAATCGAAAAGTATGGTATGTGTCTGAGTATCCTAATACTTGTCCTTCTTGTGTTTGGCCACATATGATTGTATTTGGGAAAGACACAACTATCAATTCAAATATCTATAAGGTAATTCTTGATTATCGGGGAGATTCATTGGAATGTAATAGCAAGGCAACTATTTTAGGATATATGCGTGAGACATTTAATAAAAAAGTTTACTGGAATGTTGGATTCTTTGGTCGGGCTGCATCAGATATATTACTATATGATTATAATGCAAAAATTAATGATACAATAGACAATTGGATTGTTACCAGGATAGACTCTATCAATATTTTAAATGTTACTCGTAAACGGATAACTTTAAAAAATTGCGGGTCTTATGAAAAATATTGGATTGAAGGGATTGGTGATATGTCAGATTTATTATCATATAATAGTCGAACAATTTGTGATTATAAGACTGGCTTAGTAATGATGACTTCAGGAGGCTCTGGATATAGACAGAATTGTGTGAAACAAGGGATTGAATTTATTTATAGAGATTCTTTGGCTAATGATTGTTGGATTTATAAAGGAAATAAAGAATGAAAACAACCGCTACAAAGGCTAAACGCTCTCGAGTGCATGGTTGTAAGGAGAACGATTGTACATTTATTGAAAATTGTGCTGGCCGGAAAGAGATGTTTTCAAAAGTGCCCGCCAGCGGTTAGCCTCAACCGAAATAATTCACGATTAAAACAGAGTAACGAATGCCTGATACGCAGAAAGGAATGAAGGAGAATGTAAAACGAGTGGCAATTGGCGCTGATCATGGCGCCTATGCTACTAAGGAAATACTGAAGTTGTATCTGATACAGGCTGGCTATACGGTGGTGGATGTCGGCACTGACAATGGGACTACAGCGGTTGACTACCCCGACTTTGCTTATGCAGTCGCCCGCAAGGTAGTCAGCGGTGAATGCGAAAGAGGCATTATGCTTGACGGAGCCGGTATTGGTTCCTCTATGGTTTGTAACAAAGTTCATGGCGTTCGTGCGGCCTTGTGCTGGAATCAGAAAACCATCATCAACAGCCGACAGCACAACAACGCCAATGTGCTGACAATGGGCACAGGCATGCACGAATCAGATGAAATATGCAAGATGACAGTTTTGTGGCTCGAAACTGCTTTTGAAGGTGGAAGGCACTGGCCAAGGATTAATAAAATGATGGCAATTGAGAAAAACAGGAGGAGAAAAATGGACCAGAATGAATTGGTTGAGAAAATTACCCGTGAGGTAATGGATCGCCTGAAAGAAATGATGAAAGATCAGAATATCAACATACCCGGCTCTTCCGGCGCGACGCAGGGAATATCGCAGGCCGAACTGGCCGGATACATCGACCACACCCTGCTGAAACCCGGAGCCATCAATGCCCAGTTTGATCAGTTGGTAAGCGAAGCCTTGCAGTATAAATTCTATTCTGTTTGTGTCAATTCCAGTTGGGTGCCTTACGTAGCCAAAAAACTACGTGGCAGTGATGTTAAAATCTGTTCCGTGGTTGGTTTCCCCTTAGGTGAAATGGATTCAAGAAGTAAAGCCTTCGAAACCCGGAATGCCATAGCAAACGGAGCACACGAAATTGATATGGTTATGAATGTCGGTGCTTTGAAATCGCGAAACCTGAAACTTGTTGAAGAGGATATCCGCGCCGTTAAAAGAGCCTGCCGCAGCAACACCATTCTGAAGGTGATCATTGAAACTTCGCTGTTGACCGATGAAGAAAAAGTGCTGGCCTGCGAAATTGCCAAAAAAGCCGATGCCAATTTTGTAAAAACAAGCACCGGTTTCGGCGGCGGTGGCGCAACCGTGCAGGATATTTCACTGATGAGAAGGGTTGTTGGTCCTGAAATGGGTGTGAAAGCCAGTGGTGGTATAAAGGATTATAAATCCGCAGTTGAACTGATAAAAGCCGGCGCAACGCGCATAGGGGCCGGAGCCAGTGTTCAGATTGTTACAGGAGGGACTGCAGGGGGCAGCTACTAAAGATAGCTCAGTGTCGGAAGTCGGCCCTTCGACTTCGCTCAGGGACCGAAGTAAGAAGTAAGAAGTAAGAAGTAAATAGTGAGTATTGAAAAATCCGAATTCCGAGGTCAGAAGTCAGAGGTCAGAAGTCAGCCCTTCGACAAGAGCTCAGGGACCGAAGTCAGAAGTAAGAAGTCAGAAGTAAGAAGTAAGAAGTAAGAAGTAAGAAGTAAATAGTGAGTATTGAAAAATCCGAAATCCGAGGTCAGAAGTCAGAGGTCAGAAGTCAGCCCTTCGACATGGTTCGACATGGTTCGACAAGAGCTCACCAACCGAGAGCTCACCAACCGAGAGCTCAGGGACCGCAGTCGGAAGTCGGAAGTAAAAAGTAAGAAGTAAGAAGTAAATAGTGAGTATTGAAAAATCCGAAATCCGAAATCCGAAATCCGAAATCAAAATCCGCAATCTGAAATCCGAAATCCGAAATTACAAAGCATCCGAAGGATCCCACCCGGTCGTCAGATTTTCATCCAATCCATTCAGCAAAACCATATCTTCCGGG
>JBBQIQ010000206.1:0-5744 GCA_038325075.1 Bacteroidales bacterium
AAGCACAATATCCGCATTGGCGCTGTAGCCGGCCCTGATAAAGAGATTGTCCTTCAGTGAAACGGCAGCGCGTATTTCAAACTGAATGGCACCGTTTTCTTCCACACCTTTGGGCGAAATATGCTCAAGTTTGGCGGTGAATTTTTCTGTATCAATAGCGCCGACAGTCATGATCAGCTCCATTCCTTCGTGAAGTTTGCCAACTTCCGATTCGTCAACCTTGCCCTTGAAGATCATTTCACCCATATCGGCCACGGTAGCAATGGTGGTGCCATCGTTGAAAGTATTGCTTTCGATTACAGAATTCCCAACCTCAACAGGCACAGTAAGCACCATACCTTCAATGGTTGACCGGATAACAGTGTTGCTGACAGCTCCGGCAGTTTTGGTTATTCCTTCGCGGATAAGCTGAAGGTTATTTTCAGCGGCATCCATTTCTTCACGGGCGCTTTTCAGGGCAACCTCATAGGTCTGAAGTTCAGCAATGGCAATTACCTTGCTGTCGTAAAGCGACTTCTGGCGGTCGTAGTTTTGCCTGGCGTCGTCCATGTTGATTTTTGTCCGGTTTACCCTCGATTCAGCTTCGTTCAGGTTAATCATATTGGGAATAATGCGCACTTTGGCTATCATATCACCTTTTTTAACCTTTTGGCCGGGCTCAACATAAAGCTCAGAGATGATGCCCGATATCTGGGGCTTAATTTCAATTTCCTTGCGTGGAACTATCTTTCCGGTAGCGACGGTTTTCTTAACGATGTTGGTAATCTGGGCGGTGGCAGTATCAAATACGACCGGTTTTGCCTGTGATTTCTGATACAGGTAAACGATGGTTCCAACGAAAACCACCAGGATGACGATGCCAATTACAATTTTCAATGCCTTTTTCATTGTATGCTGATCTTTATGGGTTTACAAAACTGTTTATTCGTATCTGAGTGCATCAATGGGTTTGATGCTGACTGCTTTCCTTGCCGGGATTAGTCCGGCAATTGCTCCTGAAATCACAAGGATTACCAGGGCTGTTACAGCCATATTAAAGTCAATATTTGGATTCTTGAACATATTGGATTCTGAGTTACTGGATGACAGGGCGTAATTTACACCTTCAAGAACAGCAACACCAATAACCAAACCGAAATAGCCTGCGAAAGTTGTAAGGAATACCGATTCGGTGATAATCTGAGAAATAATATTCCATGGTTTGGCGCCTATGGCCCGCTGAATGCCTATTTCTTTGGTGCGTTCCTTAACAATCACCAGCATGATATTGCTGATGCCGATAACGCCTGCCATCAGGGTGCCGATTCCGACTACCCATATCAAACCATTGATGCCTGCAAACAATCCGGTCATCTGGTTGTATTGTTTCTCCATATTGAATGATCCTATGGCCTGGGCATCATCCGGGGAAACTGAGTGCCGGCGTTTGAGCATTGCGGCTGCCTTTTCTTCGACTTCCGAAGCAGGGATGCCCGGTTTTGATGTAAAGGCAAACCAACCGATAACATCGCCCCAGTTGTAAACCCGTTGAAAGGTTGAAAGCGGAATAAAGACACTTTGCGCTTTCTCACCGCCAAAATTTACGCCAGTATTTCTGGGACTAAAAACCCCGACCACCTGGAAGTAAACGCCCTGAATCTGAATATATTGACCAATAGCTTCTTCGCCGGGCTTAAACAGCACTTCATAAACCTTATTGCCGATAACTGCCACTTTGCGTTTCTCTTTCAGATCGGCATGATTTATAAATCGGCCTTTGTCCATAACTACCGGGTCAATTTCATTCCATTCAGGATAGTCACCCATTACCGAAAAAGCCCCGGATTTCGTTCCCCTGATTACATTGTTGCCTCCCTGAAAACCTCCACCCTGAGTTCTTGGGGCCAGGATATCTATTTCTGGAACTTCACGCTTCAGCGCTTCGATATCATCGTTTTTGAAGTTGTAATTTCTGGCCCGGGGCAATCCTTTGTAGGGTATGGTGGTTGGACGGGTCCACATAAATACGCTGTTGGTGGCAAAATCGCCGAAATCGCCGGTTACACCGTTGCGCAACCCCGTGCCGGAGCCTAGCATCACGATGAGCAT
This sequence comes from Bacteroidales bacterium, assembly GCA_038325075.1. Lineage (GTDB taxonomy): Bacteria > Bacteroidota > Bacteroidia > Bacteroidales > Lentimicrobiaceae > Lentimicrobium. The sequence continues at coordinate 2,089 of JBBQIQ010000206.1, forward strand.
AAACACCCCCCAGAACACGCCAAAGGCCGTGAAGAAGGTACGAAGCTTGTTCTTCTTCAGCGCACTCATAATCTCTTGCCAGCGATCCAGGTCAAACATCTTGAAGTGATAAGTTTAAAGTAAAAAGTTTAAAGTAAAAAGGGTTCAAAAGTTCAAAGGTTCAAAGGTTCAAGAGTTCAAGGGTACATAATTAAGATCAAATTTCTATGTGCCTATGACAGGTTCTATTGTGTCTATGTGTTGAAAATACGTGTCGGGTTCGGTGTCAGGTTCAAAAGTTCAAAAGTTTTAAGGGTTCAATGGTTCAAGGCTACCTTCGGTTCAGGGGTTCAACTTTCCAGACCCTTTGCCCTGAGCTCTTCGCCCTGAGCCCTGCGCCTATTCATCCCTCAGTGCTTCAATTGGCTTGATTGCTGCCGCTTTACGGGCTGGTATAAATCCCGCCAGAGCGCCACTGAATATCAGTAAAAGCAAGGCATACAAAGCAATTCTCAAATCAACGGATGGCTGCGAGAAAAACGGTGATTCTATCTTGCTTCCAACCGTTTCCAAAACCACAACACCCAATACCAATCCTAAATATCCGGCAAAGGAGGTGATCAACACCGCTTCCTGCAGGATCAGGCTTACAATGCTCCAGGGCGTCGCCCCCATGGCCTTTCTGATTCCAATCTCTTTGGTGCGGTCTTTCACCACAATCATCATAATGTTGCTTACACCCACAATGCCGGCGATGATGGTTCCAAAGCCTATGATCCAGATAAACAACTTGATATTTGCGAACAGACGCATAAACTTCTGAAATTCCTCAAGACTATTCCAGGTAAAAATGGCCCTGGGGTCGGTTGGATCGAACTTATGAAGCTTTGCCAGTTTCGAGCGAACTTCCTGTTCAATCAGTTTGCTTTCCTCAACCGAAGCTTTCCCAACCGTTAATGCAATGGTATTGATCCGGTTATCGCCCGAAAACACCCTTTGTGCTGTACTGATCGGCAAATAAATAAGACGCATGTTATCATCGCCCCGGTTATCATCGTCGGTGAATGTTCCAACTACCTTAAAAGGAACTCCGTTCACATTGATATATTTTCCGATCGGATCTTCCCCTTTAAACAGGGCTTCCTCTACTTGTGTGCTGATGGTGGTTACCTTACGAAACTGTTCAATGTCGGGCTGGTTAATGTACCGGCCGCGGATGATTTTGAGTTTCTCAATCTCAGCGTAGTCCGGATATACATTTCTCACGCCAAAACTGCCGGTCTGTTTTTTATAAGATAAGGTATTGGTTCCCCAGATATTGTAACGCGAAGAACTCAGGTCGATGCCTTTTACAGAGGTTTTTACAGCGTTATAATCCTCATTGACTAATTGAACGTTACGACCGGGCTTCATGCCTTTGTATGGCAGGCTTGTTTGTCCGCTCCATACCCAAATGGTGTTGGTAGCCGATGATTCAAACTCTTTTTGTACACCGTTCTGCAGTCCATTGCCTGAGCCCAGCAGGATCATCAGCATAAAGATACCCCAGGCCACACTGAAGCCGGTCAGGAAGGTCCTGAGCTTATTCTTCTTTATGGTGCTGAAGATTTCCTGCCATTTATCCGTATCGAACATGTTCTGGTATAAAGTTAAAGTTTCAGAATTTCAGGGTTGGTGGCTGAGTAGTTGCAGCACAGGACTTCTCATCTAAGACAAGTTTTACTGCAACATATCGAAGCCCAAGGTTTCAGGGTTGGTGGCTGAGTAGTTGCAGCAAAGGACTTCTCATTTAAGTCAAGTTTTACTGCAACATATCGAAGCCCAAGGTTTCAGGTCTGCCCGCCGCAGGAGACGGGATTTTGCCATTATGGATTTCGGATTCGATCATACCGTCTTTCAGGTGAATGATGCGCTTGGTCATATGGGCAATGTCGTTTTCGTGGGTTACTATGATGATGGTAATGCCTTCCCGGTTAATCTCTTTCAGCAACTGCATAACTTCATACGAAGTTGTGGTATCAAGCGCTCCGGTAGGTTCATCGGCCAGAATTACCTTTGGTTTTGAAATCAGGGCACGGGCGATGGCAATGCGCTGTTTCTGTCCGCCCGAAAGTTCATTGGGCATGTGCTCAGCCCACTCGGCAAGACCCATGCGCTCAAGGTATTCCATGGCAATGCGGTTGCGTTTTTTGCGGCTTACGTTCTGATAGTAGAGTGGTAGTGCCACATTCTCCATGGCGTTTTTAAACGAAATCAGGTTAAATGACTGAAATACAAAACCGATATACTGGTTACGCAATCCTGCCGCTTTGGTTTCGCTCTGGTTGCGGATCAGGGTGTTGTCAAGGTAGTAATCGCCGTTGTCGTATTCATCAAGGATGCCAATGATATTCAACAATGTTGATTTGCCGGAACCGGATGAACCCATGATGGAAACAAATTCACCGGCCCCGATATTCAGGTCGATGCCTTTGAGCACATGCAACTTATTGTTGCCGGTAACATACGTTTTATTAATTCCGTTAAGCCGGATCATGCTGTTGTTGTTTTTTGGTGAATCGAAGAACCCGAAGCAATAATGTTCAAGGTTTGAACTCTTGTTTCCCCAGTTTACATTTATTATGCCAAATGGATAACGGTTTAACTTACAGTGAACTGCACCTCAATAACGATTCAGGTAACTTATATAGTGTTCAGTTTTGTAAATTTTAGTGTGCGTATCCGGTCAGACGTAGAATGCCTGACAGTGTTACAAAACTCCTCCAATATCATAACAAATAAAAGTTAAAAACGGTGAAAGCGCAAATATGGACGGTGAATAGGGGAAAAGCCGGGGTGGATTGTCAGGCTGATCCGGCAGGTGCAACTGAAGTTTATAAACAAAAGGAATCATTCCGGATTTTTTTGATACTCAACCATCATCCAAATCAGCGGTCTTAGGTAATTGCATGGCGCAGAATTTATATTGAAAAAAGGTAAAAAGTGTTAAGTTTGGGGTGATATTTACAAGTTGTAGTTCAGTTTAGAAAAGCCGGAAATTCTTTGAGAGTAGATGAAGAAGTTAGGGTCGGCTGAGATTTTTGAGTTTTGGGTTTTACTAATTTGGAGCATGGGAACTTCTCAGAAGACAGTTTCCGAATTTTCTGAAAAATAGTTGCTCTGCCTGACATTGGTCGTAATTAATTGAATATCAGTACGCAGCCAAACCTGACAAAAAAATCCGAAACTACAACAGCGTGTATATCCAATGCGAATGAGCAGGTTTGAGTTTTTTGAAGTATCTTTAGCAGGCTGAGTCTGCACTAGATATACACGCGGCCGTTGGCAGTAATTTTAAACAAAATGGGAGAATTTAGAAAATCTCTGGCATATTATTAATTTGAATATAACACAATGAAAAAAGAGACTATTATATTAAAAACCGAGGATTATGTTTATTTAATCCTATCAATTCTTGCTATCTTATTCATCATATTTGAGACAGTAGACTTGATTTATGTTTTTTATAAAGAGGTAAGTAGATTTTCATTTGCAGATGAAAGACCATTGGGTCTAACCGGTGTTCCTATCTTCTTTAATATTATTATTACGCTTGAAATATTAGAGACATTTAAAAATCATCACAATACTATTTTGAGTAGAGTGAAAATCATATTATTAATTGCAGTGACAGCTAT
>JBBQIQ010000207.1:0-5682 GCA_038325075.1 Bacteroidales bacterium
CAGCTGATAACAAGGTATTCCGTACCGGTTATTCCCGAGAAAAAAAGCGGGAAAGCAAGAACTGCCAAAATAATGGGCCATCTCTTTTTCATTTGTGTGTAATTTTATTTCTTTCAAAGTTAAGAATTTATTTAAAACGATGCAAGTTTTTATTATCCAGCATTTTGAATCCCCAAAATATGATGAATATAAACTGGCAATAATATTTTTTCCAGGCATATTTTGAACATTGCATAAAGCACAGGTGATTATTATATCAGGGTAATTGCTTATGTCAGCAGGCAGGCTTGCCCAAATTATATCCGAAATCAAAAATCCGCAATCAAAAATCCGAAATCCGCAATCCGCAATCCGAAATCCGCAATCCGCAATCCGCAATCCGCAATCCGCAATCAAAAATCCGAAATCCGCAATCCATATCCGGGGACTTCCTATCTTTACACCCCAAACCTGAAACTCCATGGCCCTCGATACCATTATTGAACTTAAAAACCTGAGTGTCTTCCAGCGCAATATCCTGGTGTTATCTGAAGTCAATCTCACCATTGATAAAGGCGAATTTGTTTACCTCATCGGGAAAACCGGTACCGGTAAGAGCAGCCTGCTCAAGACCTTATATGCCGATTTGAAGGTTGTTGATGGTGAAGCCGAAGTTGCAGGATATAATCTTCGCACCATGAAAAACCGTGAGGTTCCTTTCCTGCGCCGTAAACTCGGTATCGTTTTTCAGGATTTTCAGTTGCTTTCAGACCGAAGCGTGAATGACAACCTGTTGTTCGTAATGAAAGCCACCGGCTGGGATGATAAGATTGCCATGGAGGAGCGTATAAAAGATGTTCTCGATAAGGTTGGACTTGGCACCAAGGGTTTTAAAATGCCCCACCAGTTATCGGGTGGCGAGCAGCAACGTGTTTCCATAGCCCGGGCTTTGATCAACGACCCGGAGATGATCCTGGCCGATGAGCCTACCGGCAACCTGGATCCTGAGACATCGGAAGGTATTATGGCTTTGCTCGTCGATATCAGTCACTCGGGCCGGGCTGTATTGATGGCCACGCACAACTATGCTCTGATGGAGAAATTTCCGTCCAGAACGGTAAAATGCGAAGGAGGAAAAGTTTTAACTGCCGAAAATAATTCCAATCATCCGCCTGGCATTTACAGCATTTGAGTAATTGCTGCCTAGAATCTGGCTCCGCGCCGCCGCATCGGCATTGGTAAACGGTTTATTTTTCAGTTCATCAAGTTTAAGCAAAAGACCTTCTGCGCTGTCTGCAATATGGCACAGCTCGTCGAGGCCGGTCCCATTCAGCATTGGTGGATTGACCAGGCAATGCCTTCCATTGTAAAGTGTATTCAATAACTTAAGTTTCAGTCCTGTAGCCTGGAAAGTGACCAGTAGGTTCACATGAGCATTCCTGATCAATGAAAAGAGTTTTTCATCCTCAGGGTTAGCTACAACGCTGATATTTTCGTAGCGCTCAGCCAGTTGAACTATGCGCTGAGGCGGATTCATCCCGGCGATGATAAGCCGGTGGGTTGATCCGGCAAATACCTTGTTGATCAGAAATTTGGCAGCCGACTCATTTTCAGGTACTTCAATGTTACCATGATAGAGCGTGTAATCACCAGAGCCTTCTAATGTATTGATTTCGCTGTTGGCGTGAAAACTAGGCAGATAATGTACGCCAACCCCCGGGAATTGCTTGCTGAGGTAAGCCATATCTTCTTTTGAAACAACCAGCATTGCTCCGGCATGTTTCAGTTTACGCTGAAAAAGCAAAAGTTTCAGGCTTTCAACCAGAAAGTAAGCCTTTTTGCCAGGGTGACGTTCGGCTTTAAACAGATTGAAATAATAGCGGTGTTCGATGTTGCTTTCGCGATAAATCAATAGCTTATCAGCCAGCCTTGGGTCATCTATGTAATAACACGAGTGAAGCCCCTCGAATAAAACAGGGTGTTTGTCTTTCAGCAGGTTTTTCAGCATTTCTTCAGAATGCCTGCTCTTAACGATATACGGTATCGGACTAAAAGCTGATTTAAGACCGGTTTGCCTCGGGTAATAAAATATTTCTTCGCAGAGGTCTTCAAGCTCAGGGGCACGGTCACGGCCCGGATATTCGATGATATGCAGATGCAGCTTGATCCCTTTGGAGTGTAGTTCAAGTATTTTATAGAAAACATCTATTACCCCACCATAATTTGGCGGATATGGAACATCAAAAGAGACAATATGCAGGTGGCGTTCAGACATATTTTTGATAAATGACCTTTAGTACTTTTTCTTCGTTTTCCCAGTTTAGCGATTCAGAAGCCTTCACAAGGTTTTCTTTCCATACTTTCCGGGATTCTTTGTCGTTGAGCATCCGGTTGATTTTAGCGGCTATCTCCTTAGGATTGTGGCTTTCGGCAATCAGTCCGATGTTATAGCCTTCCACAATCCGGGTAATTTCGGGCAAGCGCGATGCCAATACCGGAATGCCGGCATGAATGTAATCAAAAAGCTTATTCGGCAGGCTGAAACGGTAGTTAATATTGGTGTCTTTATCGAGGGTTAGCCCAATGGAGGCCAGCCTGGTGTACTGCATCATCTCAGTATAAGGCATTTTTGGCAGAAAAATAACTTTTCCCTTCAACGATGGTTGTTCAGCCTGTTTCTTGAGTTCATTTATCACATCTCCACTACCGATGATCAATAAAATGGCTTCCGGGACATACTGAATCGCTTCGATTGCTTCTTCAGAGCCCCGCTGAATATTGATACCGGCTCCCTGCATTATTACGATGCTCTTTCCCTGCGGAAGCCCGAGCTCTTCACGGGTTTTCTGAATAACAGTTCCTGCTGTTCCGGGGATATTCCGCACCACCGCAGGTCTCTTCCCGTATTTCTTTGCAAACAGTTCTGCAATGGAATCATTCACTGTAATGATATCCCCTAAACTGGGAAAAATCCTGCCTTCGATCCATCTCCATATTCCCTGAACAAACGGACGATTGATCAATTCAGGTGTTTCTGTATAGTATTCGTGACTGTCATAAACAAGCGGTATATTTTTCAGGCGGTGTGCCAGAAAGTTAGCCGGTAAAGTGTCAAGGTCGTTCGATACCAGTAAATTACATTTCCGGAATAACAGAAGCAAAAGCAGCCGGAAATTGTATTCAGCATAAAACAACGGGCCTTTGTGGAATAACAGGTTCATCCGGCGCGTGCCGTAAGGTCTGTCAAGCAGCATGCTCCCCGCTAATTTCCGGCCAACAAGCATCACACTCAACCCCATCCCTGTCAGGGTAGTGCAGACTTTATCAACCCGCTGGTCGGTGCTTAAATCGTTGGTAACGGATACAATAACTTTATTCAAAACAGGGTAATTCAGCCAAAAGTGGATTGCAAAAGTACTTTTTTTTCAAAGAATTGACAATCATTGCAAGGACCGGCTTTATTTCATTTGTCTTGAAAGATCGACAAGAAGTTTATTTTTAAGGAGGTCCACGCTCATATTTTCCGTTTTGCAATCATTTTATGGCTTTAGTTTCCGGATATTCTATAATAAAAGCCTTGATTTTTGAAGTCCGTTTTTTGCTTTTTAATCAATATCATAGTCAGGTTATTTTTTAAACCGGATATCAGCCTGGCAATATTTCCATTATTCCCGCGAAGCCCTTACCTTTGCCTTATGAACCCCAACTTTTCACTTGCTTTACAGCACAACATCAGCCTGAAACCATTCAACACCTTTGGAATGGATGTTATAGCTAAAGACTTTGTTGAAATTGCTTCCGAATCAGAAATGCCTTCACTGCTCAGGTTGATAAGCCGTTACCAGGAACCGGTGCTGTTTTTAGGTGGTGGCAGCAATGTTTTGTTTTCAAAAGATTATGAAGGACTTGTTGTTAAGATTGCGACCAAAGGCATTGAAATCGTTGACCAGGATGCTGAGTTTGTTTTTGTCAGAGGCATGGCCGGCGAAAACTGGGACGATTTTGTGCAGTTTTGTGTGCGGCATAACTACGGTGGGCTGGAAAACCTTAGTCTGATTCCAGGCAATGTTGGCAGCAGCCCGATTCAAAATATCGGTGCTTATGGCGTTGAGATTAAAGACACTTTCTATATGCTCGATGCTGTTTCATTGCGTACCGGCGAATTTCGCGAATTTTTAGCCGAAGAATGCGCCTTTGGGTATCGCAGCAGCGTCTTTAAACATGAACTGATAGGACAATACCTGATACTTTCGGTAACGTTCCGTTTAAGGAAACAGCCGGTTCTGAATACATCCTATGGCGCTATTCCTGCTGAACTTGAAGTTATAGGGGAGGCTCCCTCGGTGAAATCAGTGGCACAGGCTGTGATCAATATCCGTCGCAGCAAACTTCCCGATCCTAAGGAAATCGGCAATGCAGGCAGTTTCTTTAAAAATCCGGTTGTCAGCGATATCCAATTCAAAGAACTTAAAGCACGGTACCCGGAAATGCCGGCCTATCCTGCCGAAAAGGGATCAAAACTGGCTGCCGGCTGGCTGATAGAACAATGCGGCTGGAAAGGTTTCCGCGAAGGAGACGCCGGGGTTCATGCCCGGCAGGCTTTGGTGTTGGTGAATTATGGCAAAGCAACCGGCCAGGAAGTTTATGGACTGGCGCAAAGGATTATTGAATCTGTAAAACAGAAATTCAATGTGGTTCTTGAGCCGGAGGTGAATGTTGTTTGAATAATGATGAATGCCCTTCGGCGAGAGCTCAGGGACCAACGATTTACGATTTACGATTTACGATTTACGATTTACGAATGACGAATGACGAATGACGAATGTAGAATGACGAATGACGAATGACGAATGTAGAATGACGAATGTAGAATGACGAATGTAGAATGACGAATGTAGAATGACGAATGTAGAATGTAGAATGTAGAATGACGATTTACGATTGACGGTTTACGATTTACGATTTACGATTTACGATTTACGATTTACGATTTACGAATGACGAATGTAGAATGACGAATGTTGAATGACGAATGTAGAATGACGAATGTAGAATGACGATTTACGATTGACGGTTTACGATTTACGATTGACGGTTTACGATTTACGATTTACGATTTACGATTTACGAACCTGCCAGTCACTCTTCAAACTGGAGACGATTTAAGGTTTACGAATGAAGAATTTTATTGTTGCCAACTGCTCCTGATAGCTATGGGAATTGCCAACTGCTCCCGTTAGCTATCGGGATTGCCAACTGCCAACTGAACCTTTGAACCTTTGAACTCTTGGGCTTCGATACGTTGCGGTTAATTTGTATTCAATAAGAAGTTTTGTACTGCAACTACTCAGCCACCAACTTTTGAACTTTTGAACCTGACACCGAACCCGACACATATTTTCAACACATAGACACAATAGAACCTGTCATAGGCACATAGAAATTTGATCTTAATTACTGTACCCTTGAACTCTTGAACATTTGAACCCTTGAACCCTTGAACCTGACACCGAACCCGACACGTATTTTCAACACATAGACACAATAGAACTTGTCATAGGCACATAGAAATTTGATCTTAATTACTGTACCCTTTGAACCCTTGAACCTACGAACCTTTGAACTCTTGAACCTTTGCGAAGCGAAGCGAAGTCCCCACCGCCGAAAAGGCGGGGCAAGCTGCCTTTTCGGCGGGAAACCCTT
>JBBQIQ010000208.1:0-5459 GCA_038325075.1 Bacteroidales bacterium
TTCTTTACCCTGATTCCTTACATTCCAATTGCGAATTTTCAGGATAGCCTGCTCAATTTAATGGAAGACATAATTCCCCAGCAGGTTTATGCTGCTGTGGAAGGGACACTTTTCGATATCGTTAAACGCCCACGTGGCAACCTGCTTTCAATCGGATTTGTGCTGGCAATGTATTTTGCCACCAACAGCATCAACAGCCTGATCGAAGCCTTTAATCACACCTACCACGCCATTGATTCCCGCTCAGTTTTCAGGCAGCGGATGGTTTCCATTGTGCTTGTGCTAATTTTATCATTTCTGGTTATTCTTGCCATCGCGCTGATTACATTTGGTCCCGTTGTGCTTAACTGGTTGAAGGCCCATAACCTGCTTACCGATGGACTAACGATTTTCATGATCAGCGCCGGTAAATGGTTTATTACACTAGGCCTTTTATTTTTCGCATTTTCGTTTCTCTATTACCTGGCTCCGAGCGGAAAGCAGCGATTCCGGTTTATATCTGCAGGCTCAACAATGACCACCTTGTTGTTTATTGCCGCTTCAGTCGGATTTAATTATTATGTAAATAATTTCTCAAAATACAATACACTTTACGGATCAATCGGCACATTAATCGTTTTTATGATGTGGATTTATTTTAATGCTATTATTGTTTTACTTGGATTTGAGTTGAATGCGAGTATTTCTGCTGCAAGAAAAAGTCATACTAATTCCTGAATCTGAAACGGTCTATGGGGCTGTTACCTTAATCAGATATGAGACAGCTTAGAAGAGACATGCCCTTAGTTTCTTAATAATACTCTTATCTTTGCCGATACAGTAAAGGAGAAGATGACCATAAACCTGAAAGAACATCTTAAATTTTCTTTCATTTATACAGCGGCTGCAGCTTTTGCCCCGGTTTTGCAGGTCCTTATTCAGCCAATTTACGAAGGGAATGACAAACTGGGCGCTGTTGATTTTTCGCAATTAGCTATCACTGAACTTATTACTTCACTTGTTTTTGCTATCGCACTCTATGGCATGGGCAACGCCATTGCCCGTTTTTATTATGACCATGAACCTCACAGTCCGGAATATTACCGCATGGTTTCCGGGATATTCTCCTCCATACTGTTCCGTGGTTTGATTGTGGCAGCATTTGCGTGGTTATTAAGCGATTACATAGGGTTACTTTTTAAGCAACCTCAACTTCGTGACTTTTCAAATTATGGGATTGCCTGTGTTGTAACCGGGGTTGGCCGGGCAATCAACATCACTGCAGCAGCGCTTTTCAGGAATGAAAAGAAAGTCCTGGTCTTTATCCTGGTAAGTATGGGACTCGGCTTGTTCAGAACAGGTTTTCAGCTAATCGGGCTCTTCTTTTTTGATATGTCCTTTTTGGGATACATCAATGGTAGTGCTATCGGAACGGCTATTGTGACGATTCTGATCCTCGTCTATATTTACCGCACTTCTGGTTTTGCCTATGACCGGAAGATGATGAAAGAGATAAACCGGTTTGCACTTCCGTTAACTCAATACAGCATAGTAGTTTGGGCGCTGACTTATGCTGACCGGTTTATGCTGGAGAAATATCCTGTCGATCTGGGCATATACAATACGGCAGTGACTTTTGCTGCCGGCATAGCAATTGTTTTGCAAGGGCTTCAGGGAGCGAATCAGCCCGAAGTCTTCAGGGTAATGAAACAGGGGATCAGAGAGCGCCAGGATGAAATCAGGCAATACTGCAATGTTTTGCTGATGCAAAGCATGATTATCATTATTTCAGCGATCCTTCCAACGATGCTCTATCTGCATTTTTTTTACGAAACAGAGGTCAGACTGTCGGTTGGCATTATTTCAGTGGTTTTTATGCGAAGCATACTCCGCACGCAGTTCATTATTTTCTCTTATCCGTCGTATTACCTTAAGAAGACACGCATCTTTCTCTACCTGAATACAGCGGTAATGCTGGTGAATATTTTACTTAACTACCTGCTTATACCATCTTTTATGTATTATGGTGCCATAGCAGCAGGTTTGATTGCCGACCTCCTTATGGTTGCCGGCATTTACTTTTATCAGAAGCGGATTACGCAAATTAACTGGAACCTGCGAAAAACGATTGTATTCCCGATCTTTATTGTTTTTTTTACTGTATTTATTGATGCTGTCCGGGTTGAGCTTGACATAAATCCGTTTGTTTCTGCATCTCTGGTTACAGTTACAGCTTTTGCCGGTATGTTTTACCTTTACCGCACCGAACTCACATCATATATTGAAAAGCGATGGAAACGATCCTGATTTTCCGTCAGCCGGATGTTGTTGAATGGAAGGCCATTGAAAAACAGGTACAACAAATTTGTAGCCGGGTGGTCACCGCTCCGGGCATTGTTTTACCCATTTCCGGAATCTCTTTTACCTCATTGCCGGCTGAGATTACCAGGAAAGCAAATCAGGAATTACTTGACTCAATTTTGTTGCTGGGAGATAAAAACACCGGTGATGAATCGCTGAGCGAAGTATTAAATTCTGTCGGGCTTCCAATCTGGCATTATCAGCGGTTCCGCATCTTCTTTATTCTCCGGCCATTGTTTCTGCTCCGTTATGCCATTGCTCATTTTTTGAATCAGGGCTGCCATGTCTCGATTTATTGCGATGCTGCATATTCGCCAAAACTGGTTGATTTTGCTGAAAAAATAAGTCTGCACATCGGTAAACCAAAGAAGAAACAACTGGTTAATTTTATTTCATTCTTCAATTATATTATCTATTTCAAAATTAAAGTTCTCCTTGATTTACTGCATTCTCCTGATTTACGAAATAGTAAACATGTTTTCATCGACAGGTCGTTAAAACAACTTTGCAGGCACATTGACACGCTTGAATTAAAATATGACAATTACACTTTATCGGCCCTCTTTGATAAAGCCGGTGAAGATTCATTGATAATATCTGAAACTGAACCGCCCAAATTCAGGGGGAACGGTACTTTCAGATTGAGCGCAGCTATTTTTGCCGGATCAGGACGACAATCTAGAACCATCAGTGGTGAATACATACTTTTCAGGGGGGTGATTTCCAGGAGCCTTTATAAGGAAAGAAAGCAAATGATTTCAGAGCTTGATTCTGCGATTGCCAGACTTAAATCCATTAAATTCACTGATTCTGAAGCCATAATTTTCAATTCCTTTCTGAACCTTTCAAAAACCAATGCTTATTTCATAACCAGGTTTCTTGCGTACAGACGATTTTTCAGAAGAAATAAATTCCTGACAATTTCATCGATTGACGAAAACAGCCCATCTGCCCGTTGCATCCTCGATGCAGCACGATCAACCGGGTCGAAAACGATCGGTATTCAACATGGTAATATAGGTGATGCACAACCTGCCTATCTCTACACTGAAAAAGACAGGAAAAATGGCCTGATGGCTGATCTTACGCTTGTTTGGGGAGAATACTGGCGCGAATTTCTTATAAGCAAAGGTAATTTTCCGGCAGGCTCAGTCAGAATAACCGGCCAGATCAGGACAGATATAATCCCAAAATTACTGTCTCATCCGGATGAACTGAAAAATGAATTCGGAGTGAAAAAGCCAATAGCTGTCTTTGCCTCCCAGCCCATTCCTGATCCTTATACACGGCGGAAAGCAGCATCCGAAGTTTTTAAATCGTTCAGCGAACTTCCTGGTTACGAACTGTTTGTCAAGCTTCATCCAGCCGAACGGGATTCGGTCAATTACTACAGGGAAATAGCTGAAAATATGGGATGCACTGACTATCGTATTGTTTATGATGTGGATCTGTATAGCCTTTTGGCAGCATCTTCACTTGTTATAACCTGCTATTCTACAGTAGGAACCGAAGCTATATATTTTGGGAAACCCCTGATAATTCTTGATCCAATGCGTGAAGATCTGTTAGGGTATCATAAGGCTGGGGTTGCCTGGCAGGCTTTAAATTCAGACGATCTAACTGAACTGGCCCGGGGTATTTTAACACTGCGATTAGAGCCGGATATGGATGCATACCGGAGATTTATTGAAAAGTACTCTTATAGGATTGATGGTCAGGCGACTGTCAGAACGCTGGCTATATTGAATGCGGTAAAAAGCGGTACTGCTCATTGATCAGTAATGCCAGTTGCCAATCCAGTTCAGTGTCGAGGTCGAGTGAATGGATCGCATCCATTTCGGTTTTCAAAATCCGTGTAAAGCACTGAATGCCTTTATCTCTTAGCGATTTCACATTCATTACATAAACAGCACCATTCAATTGCCATACGTTGGGGCAATCCTGCCTGCTTTTGAAGTTCCCGTCTTTCGATTTTTGCAGAAAGCCATCCTTTCCTTCCTCAAATAAAACATAATATGGATTAGCATCAGTCAGGGTTACCGATACAACCATATCCACCTCTGGCGTGAAGAGTTTAACGGCATTCACAATATCAGAGGTTTGCCTGAAAGGTGAGGTGGGCTGAAGCAGCACTACCGTATCAAATTGGACATTGTTTCGGGCATAATGATTAAGTGTGTGAATAATGACCGCCTCCATGCCGGAGGTGTCTGAAGCCAAATGAGCCGGCCTGATGAACGGAGCTTCATAACCGGTTAATGCGGCAGCTTTTAGTATTTCGGTATCATCGGTCGTAAGGCAGATATCCTGATCGGCTGCCAGACTTCTTGCCTGGCCGAGGGTGTGGATAACCAGCGGTTTTCCTCCTATCTCTCTGAGGTTTTTACCCGGAATTCCTTTTGAACCACCGCGAGCCGGTATAACATAAAGGATTTTCATCAGAAACGGAGGTGTTTGATTTCTTCCTGGGCTTTGTCAAAATCTTCTTTCCGGCCAATATCCATCCACATGCCCGATATCGGATATTGGATCAGCTTTTCTTCGTTCGAAAGAAGGTTATCCATCAGGTCTGTTGCATGATACATGGTTTCAAGCGGTATCCGGTTTGTGAGAGCGCGCTTTATCAGATAAATTCCGCCACTGGTGTAGTAGGTGTATTGTGGTTTTTCCCTGAAGGATAAAACCCTGCTTTGATTTGTTTCCAGCACGGCAAAAGGCATGTTCACCTTATATGGCACTGACGCAACCGACATGAGTGCCTGCTGTTGCTCAAAATCGCTGAAGAAATCTTCCAGATCGATATTGGACAAAATGTCGGCATTCATGATCAGTATATTTTCATAAACGAAATTGTTTATCAGCGCAGCCGCCCCCAGGGTTCCAAGCGGACGTTTTTCATGAATGTAGTCAATCTTCAGGTCGCGGGAAGATCCATCGCCAAAGTAATCAGAGATCATTTCGCCAAGATAATTAATGGCAATGTGGAAACGATCTATGCCAAACGATTTCAGGTGATCGATGTTATGCTCAAGAATGGGTTTATCCCCAACTTTTAACAATGGCTTTGGTAGGGTATCAGTCAATGGGCGGAGCCTTTCACCTCTACCTCCGGCCATGAT
>JBBQIQ010000209.1:0-5417 GCA_038325075.1 Bacteroidales bacterium
CATTTCCTGGTTCACCTCATCAAATTTAGCTTTATCAGGCAATAAGCCTTTTACCCCAAAGTAAAACTTGATTTTTGGTTCGGTGCCCGATGGGCGAACGGTAATCTTGCTGCCACCTTCCAAAAAGAACTGCAATACATCCGATTTTGGTAAATCAATTTGTTTTATGGCGCCGGTAATAATGTTCTGCTCCTTCTGAAGCAGGTAATCCTTTATCGTAACTACCTTAATGCCATTGATTTCCTTTGGGGGGGCGCTACGATAGTTGGCCATCATTTGTTGAATTTCCTCCGCGCCTGATTTTCCTTTTTTGGTTATTGAAATCAAATCTTCCAGATAAAAACCATATTCCTGATAGATATTGATGAGTAATTCAAACATACTCAATCCCTGATCTTTAGCCCAGGCGGCTGTTTCGGCCAGCATGCAGCAGGAGATAACCGCATCTTTGTCCCTGACACTGTCGCCTACCAGGTAGCCATAGCTTTCTTCGCCACCTCCAATAAAGGTTTTAACACCTTCGAATTGCCTGATTTTTTCGGCAATGTATTTAAAGCCGGTTAAAACATCATAAGATTCCACACCATAACTCAGGGCAATATCTTTCAGCAACTCCGAAGTAACAATGGTTTTAACAATAAACTCCTTACCGGTCAGTTTCCCTTTGGCTTTCCATTGCTTCATCAGGTAATAAATCAACAAAGTAGCCGATTGATTTCCATTCAGCAGAATATAATGACCATTGAGGTCCTTTACACCAACACCAACCCTGTCAGAGTCGGGGTCTGTTGCCAGGATTAGTTCTGCGTTTATTACCTTAGCCTTTTCAATGGACATGGACATGGCAGCCTTTTCCTCAGGGTTTGGCGAAAGAACGGTCGGGAAATTACCATCGGGAACCATCTGTTCATCAACGGTATTAACCGAAGTAAACCCAAATTCTTTCAATGCCGGCGGGACAAGCACGGCTCCGGTTCCGTGGATCGGAGAATAAACAATCTTAAGATCATGCTGGCGTTCAATAACATCAGGTGACAAAGAAAGTGACTTCAGCATTTTCAGATAGGCATCGTCGATTTCTTTTCCAATCATGTGTATAAGCGAATCGTTCCCTTTGAACCTGATCTCATCGATACTCCTGATTTTGTTAACCTCTGTAATAACATTCTTGTCGTGCGGAGGTATCAACTGGCCACCATCGTTCCAGTAAACTTTATAACCATTGTACTCTTTCGGATTGTGCGATGCCGTGATGACAATTCCGCTCTGACACTTTAACTGTCGGACAGCGAACGAAAGTTCCGGCACCGGTCTTAGATTCTCAAACAGAAATACTTTTATATGGTTGGCGGCCATTACTTCGGCTGTTATCCTGGCAAAGAACGAACTGTTGTTTCTGGAATCGAAAGCAATGGCAACGCTGATTTCCCTAAGATCAGAAAAACAGGCCTTCAGGTAATTGGCAAGGCCCTGTGTTGCAGCTCCAACCGTATATTTGTTCATGCGGTTGGTGCCCGTTCCCATAATCCCTCTCAGGCCTCCGGTGCCGAACTCAAGATCACGGTAGAAACTTTCAACCAGTTCTGCCGGATCGTTTTCAAACATATTTTTCACTGCGGCCCTGGTTTCTGAATCATAGTTGCCGTTGAGCCAGATGTTGGCTTTTTCAATAATTTTCTGATCTACTTCCTGGATAGTCATAGGTTCGTTTTTTTATAACCCGAAAATAAAAAATATTTCATTAACAAATGTAAAATTCTGTCTTTAAAAAAGTCAGGGATTCAATATCACTTTTCTGTATCCATCGGTAATGTTTTGGCAATTGAAGGTTATCAGAATCCCGATTCGTTTGCCGGTAGCCTTAAGCTTTGACTGCATTCCGCTGATTTTGAGCGGTTTTATTTCAGGCTCAGATACAATTTCAACAATTACATGGTTTTCAACCAGCACCTCAGCTTTCATTTCATGACTGGTTTTCAGTTCCTTATAAAAGACCGGGAAACGGGCATCGCGCTTGAAAAGCAAACCATGCAGCCGAAGCTCATGTAAAAAGCAAGATCTGTAAATCTCCTCATCAAGCCCCGGACCGAGTACCGAATGTACTTCAGCAGCAGCTTCAAAGACCTTGGTATGCAAGCGGTTCAGTTCAGATCGGTTCATCCGGCAAAGCTATACATTTTTTCAGGCTGTCGCGCCAGTAGGGTATAGATTGTCGGGTTGAGTTGGTGAACTTAGATTTATCGAGCACACTGTAGAAAGGCCGGGGTGATGGGAGCGGGTAGCCCGCGGTGTCGGTTGGATCAACTTTACACTGGATGCCGGATAGCTCAATGATTGCTTTGGCAAAATCGTACCAACTGCATACGCCTTCGTTGGCATAATGGTAAATTCCGGCTTCGGCATTCTGTTTAATAAGGGTAAGTAAGGCTCCGGCCAGATCGTATGCCCAGGTGGGAGAGCCAATCTGGTCAGCAACTACTTTTAATTGCCCGCGTTCTTTGCCAACCCTTAAGATTGTTTTCACGAAATTGCTTCCAAAAGCTGAATACAGCCAGGAGGTTCGGACAATGATTGCCATGGTATTGAATTTCAATACTTTTTCTTCGCCTGCCGCCTTGCTCTGCGCATAGACACCCAGTGGGTTCTTTAGGTCATCTTCTCTGTAAGGACTGTGATTTCTGCCATCAAAAACATAGTCGGTTGAGATGTGGACTACCCTGGCATTTAGTTTTGTAGCCGTTTTTGCAAGAATTTCCACTGCATGGCTGTTGATCAGCATCGCTTTGTCCGGTTCCGATTCTGCTTTATCAACGGCAGTGTAGGCTGCACAATTGATCACCCACGATGGCCTGAATTCAGAAAAAGTTCGTTCAACTTCATTTTCACTGGTAATATCAAGTTCTTCAACGTCGGTAAATAAAAATTCCAGATCAGGATGAGAGGTGGCTAAAAGCCTGAGTTCGTTTCCTAACTGACCATTGCTGCCTGTTACCAGTACCCTCATGGTGCGTTTTATTTGACGATGGTTTTAAAAAATTCAATTGTTTTGGTTAAACCCTCTTCAAGTTGAACTTTAGGCTCCCATCCTAGTTTGCTCTTTGCAAGCGAAATATCGGGTTGCCGTTGCATCGGGTCATCAGAAGGCAGTGGTTCAAAAATAATTTTTGAAGGTGAACCAGTCAGTCTGATAACTTTTTCGGCCAGCTCAAGAATGGTGAATTCATTGGGATTCCCAACATTTACCGGCCCGGTAAAATCATCACCGGTGTTCATAAGCCTGATCATACCTTCCAGAAGATCAGAATAATAACAAAAACTTCTGCTTTGGTTTCCGTTGCCATAAACCGTAATGTCTTTTCCCTGAAGGGCCTGAACAATGAAATTGGATACGACCCTGCCGTCGTTTGGATGCATTCTCGGACCATAAGTATTAAAAATCCGCATGATTTTTATTCTGACATTGTTTTGCTTGTGATAATTCACAAACAGGGTTTCAGCAGCCCGCTTGCCTTCGTCGTAACAGGCACGTTCACCAATCGGGTTAACATGCCCCCAGTAACTTTCAGTTTGCGGATGTACCTGAGGATCCCCGTAAACTTCACTGGTTGAAGCCTGCAGGATTTTAGCCTTAATTCGTTTTGCCAGTCCAAGCATATTGACAGCTCCAAGAACCGATGTTTTGACCGTTTTTATCGGATTGTACTGGTAATGAATCGGTGAGGCCGGGCAGGCAAGGTTGTAAATTTCATCAACCTCAATAAAAAATGGCATGGTCACATCGTGCCTGACCAACTCAAAGTATGGGTTATCAAGCAGATGAACGACATTGGATTTTTGCCCGGTAAAGTAGTTGTCAAGGCATACTACTTCGTTTCCTTCACTCAATAAGCGTTCACATAAATGGGACCCGAGAAAACCTGCACCCCCTGTAACCAGTATCTTTTTCATCTATTTATGGTTTAATATACATTTAAGTTCAAAAACCAGACTCAGATCAATTATGGTCAAATAGCTGATTTCCAGGCGAAGTTAAGATTTTTAATTAAAATTTAGTATTAACGCCAATACAGAAATAGTCAAAACCTTGGCTTTTCAATTCGTTACGGTCGTATATGTTGCGGCCATCGAAGATTACCGGTTTATTAATGAGCTTTTTGATTACCGTCCAGTTTGGGAAACGAAACTCAGTCCATTCAGTCAGGAGCATAATCGCATCTGCATCCATTGCAGCTTCGTACTGATCTTTACTGTATTCAATTTTATCTCCGATACGCCGGTGGGTTTCTTCTGCAGCAACGGGGTCGTAAGCCTTAACTTTACATCCCTGGGCAAGTAGCTTCTCGATGATAACCAAAGCCGGAGCTTCGCGCATATCATCGGTCTGAGGTTTAAACGAAAGTCCCCAGAGGGCTACTGTTAAACCTTTAACATTGCCATCGTAGTAATTCATGAACTTGTTGAAGAGAATGGATTTTTGGTCATCATTGACAAGCTCAACTGCTTTCAGAATGCGCATCGGGTAGCCAACATTATCGGCAGTCTTTATAAGGGCTTTTACATCTTTCGGGAAACAGGAGCCACCGTAACCAATTCCGGGATAAATAAATTTGGTTCCGATGCGCGAGTCGCTTCCAATTCCTTTGCGGACCATGTTTACATCTGCACCCAAAATTTCGCACAGGTTGGCAATATCATTGATAAAGCTGATTTTGGTTGCAAGCATCGAATTGGCCGCGTATTTTGTCATTTCCGCCGAAGGTACATCCATAAAAATAACCGGATGACCATTCAGCGTAAATGGTTTGTAAAGACGTGACATGATGTCTTCTGCTTTTTCCGACTCAACACCTACCACAATGCGGTCAGGTTTCATAAAATCGCTGATCGCATCGCCCTCTTTCAGAAATTCAGGATTGGATGCGACATCAAATTCAATGCTCAGGCTTCTCTGATTGAGTTCTTCCTGAATGGCCTGACGGACTTTTCGGGCTGTACCTACCGGAACAGTACTCTTGGTAACAATTAAAATGTGTTTGTTCATATTTCTGCCAACAGTACGGGCAACATCAAGCACATACTTCAGATCGGCGCTGCCATCTTCGTCTGGTGGAGTGCCAACCGCTATAAATATAACATCAGCTTCGTTAACAACATCCGACAGCTTGGTTGAAAAATGCAACCGGCCTTTTTCCACGTTCCTGGATATCATTACATCAAGCCCGGGTTCATAAATCGGGGAAATGCCTTTGTGCAGGTTTTCAATTTTTTTAATGTCAATATCAACGCACACAACGTCAATGCCAACTTCAGCAAAACAAGTACCGGTAACCAGTCCAACATATCCGGTTCCAACAATAACAATTTTCATACAGTCAAATTTAAAGTTTCCATGTCTTAATCTGGCAAAAGTATTGAAT
>JBBQIQ010000210.1:0-5407 GCA_038325075.1 Bacteroidales bacterium
AAGATAACCAACGGGATGAAAAATAAAAAAGCAATTTGTTTAAAAACAGCTTAACTGGTTATTTATCAGATATGTTATCCTATTGATAACTATCAGGCACTTTTACAAAATAATTCCCTTTTAAAAGAATCGGCAAACCCAAAGGAGAATAATCCCTGGTTTTGGTGAATAACTATATTCTTCATGGTCATCCCAATTTAATGAAAACCAGGATAAACTGAAGCGTTTTAAAAGTTTTATGAGATATGATATTATGGAGTACCAGACAATGATTAAACGATGTAAGAATAATGTTAGATCAATCCAATGATAATAAAACTGCTTTCAACTGCATCCGAAAGTATTCCGGTTAGCTTTAACCTTTCATAGATCACTTTTGAAAATAGAACTTAGTTGACGATTTTCTTTCCCAAATCGCTCAACCTGGATAGAAATAAAAGGCTTCATGAAACCCGTTTATACTGAATGAAAAACAACCCTGAAAGGCAGACGAAGGTTTCTACCTTACTACCTTAACTTCGTAAGCATTCAGCCCTTTGGGGCCTCTTTCTACTTTGTAGGTAACCTTGTTATTTTCCTTAATGGGTTCGGCTAATTCTTTGATGTGTACAAAGATGCTTTCCTGAGTCTGAAGGTCCTTGATAAATCCAAAGCCTTTGGATTCATTGAAGAAAGTGACAATACCGGTTCTCAATTCCTCTACCTGGTCGGCAGGGTCTTGTTTTCTGACACCGACTTCAATATCAGCGGCATTAATGATTGTTTTCTTTACTGTTGGATCGGGTGGTGTGGAGCTTATCCGGCCATATTCATCCACGTAGGCAATCATATCGTCGAGGCTGTTACCGTCCTTAGAACTGGAAGCCCTTACAACTTTTTTTGCCGCTTTGTCTTTTTTCTTTTTCTGCTTTTTCTTTTCGTTTTCCTGCTTATTCCACGTTTGTTGTGATCTTGCCATAGTTTACCTTTTCGGGATTTTCCTGTTTGGAGGAGGGTGAATAATTAAGTTCTGCAAGAATCTGCTGAAAAGCGCCGATGTATCCGACAAAACCCTGAGCGACAAAGGTACAATAAATAGTTGGTGTTGAGACCGGAAGAGTTTGCCTGTCAATATATTATTCTGGCTGCAATAAAAAATAAATAGTTAATTGCCTGAGGCACTAATGCGCCATTCTTGTCTTTGATAGGGAAAACACTTCAAACACCTTGATTTTTAACCGGTAACCAGATACTGAATCAGCGTGCTCTTCTCTGGATCAAATATTCCCAGGCTCCGAGAACAACAGAACCAGCCTCCCCCACCGTTGAGCCGGTAAGCACATTCTCCCATACATGTGTTCCGATTGCAGTCGGCAATGTGTAAGTAACCTGGCTGTTTCTGACATTTACCAGAAAAACCAATTCCTCTGCTTCTGATCTCCTGATAAAAGCGCAGATATCATTGCTTGGAAAACTGGTTAATGTCCCCCTTTTAGCGGTTTCCGAACCTGTATAAAACGATATTATATCCTGATATGCAGCAAGCATATCGGGGTTTTCCGACCAATTGACCGGGGAATTTGTAAAAAATGGCAACTTTTCCAACCTGCCAACTTCCTGACTTCCGTATATCAGTGGTACACCTCCCATAAAGGTAGCAATCACCGAGGCTGCCAGCGCACCTTTCTTTCCATTAAACAACACCATTGGGGTCACATCCCAGGCTGATTCATCGTGGTTGGTAGTGAACCGTAATTTCTGTTTCCCCGCCGGTATGCTGTTGTATTCGCTTATATGGGTGGCGAAAAGACCACTGGCTGGCTGACCTGAGAACACGGACTTTAGTTTTCCATAAAATTCCCATGCATAATTCATCTGAAATCCGGCTGAGAAATGATCACTTCTGGCTCCTTCTGCCAGCATAATAATCTCCCTTCCGGGGATGGCGTTCATCGAATCAATGGCCTGTGTCCAGAATTCAAACGGTACCATATCGGCTGCATCGCAACGGAAACCATCAACATTGGCATCAAGCACCCAGTATTTCATGGCGCTGATCATGGCTTTGCGCATATCGTCCGATTCAAAGTTGAGGTCGGCTACATCGAGCCAGTTGGTCCCTGCCGGATGTATAACCACGCCGTTTTCTTTTGTGTACCATGCCGGATACTTCATCCAGGGGTTGTCCCAGGCTGTGTGGTTGGCCACCCAGTCAAGAATTACAGCCATGCCTCGCTGGTGTGCCTGATTGGTGAGGTTGCGCAAATCATCCAATGTGCCAAACTCAGGATTAACCTCACGGTAATTCTTCACAGAGTAAGGCGAATTAACCGAGTTAACAGCACCAATCGGGTAAACAGGCATCAGCCAGATTACATTCACTCCCATAGATTTGATGTGATCAAGCTTGTTGATAACTCCCTGAAGATTGGCCGGACTGAAAGCTCTGAGATTGACTTCATACATGACCACATCTTCCGTTTCAGGAACATCGCTGAAAGGCGAACCATACAGAGGCGGATCGGGCAATATAAATTCATTGCCCGCAGGTGGAGGGTCAGGCTTCCCATTCTCGTCGGAACAAGAAGCAATGATTAGCGCAATCGGAATCAGAAAAAAGAACAGGAAACGTTGATGTTTCATTTTCATCTTGAATTCAAGCAACAAATGCAAATGGGTTAATTTAGACTGTTGAAATTTATCTTTTGGAAAATCAAAATTAAGTCTTTTCCCTGGTCTTTTATTAAGGATTCCCCAAATTATTATAATCAGCCTGCTTGCGGTAATCAGATTAATGAAGGATTTAAGCTCAATTATTAACCCCCTGATGATTGGAAATGCCTGGTTTTTTATATTATAAACCACAATTTCAATAACCATTGTTATTGAATTAACCGCTTAACTTTGGCTCATTTAAACATGAGTTTTATTGGATCTTGCCGATTGTCAAATATCCTTAAGATTTCAATACTGTCACCTCTATCGCGATAAAACAAGCTGCTGTGCCTGATTAAGACACATTTTCCGATTTTTCTGCTTTTATTGATGGGGAGGGAATAGTTTGGGATTACCCGAAATCCATGAAATTGAACTAAATGTAATATCAATAAAAGCCTGAACCACATTCTCTTGCCAGTTTCTTTGAAGATATTCAAGAATGGATAAAAAATCATTCTCCGCCAACGGAGACCAGCTGATTTGCTTGGGCATTTCGATATTTCCTGCGGACTTTGCTTATGACCGCTTCGTTGGGAATACCTTTTCCTGATTCTATTTCTTCAATCGCATCATATATCCCCTGCTTTTGTTCTTCGGTCAATTTATTCCAATCACTATCGTCTTTTTGTCCATTGATGTAGTTTATCAGAACGCCATATAATTCTTCTAACCGGTTCTTCTCCAATGAATCGATTTGCCGGAATATCTTTAGTTTCAGGTCGGAGACTGTCATACGATGCCTTTTTTCAAAGATACGCAAATTATAATTCAACCCGGACAGGAATATCTCTATTTGTTTAACTTCGCCACATCATGAATGAATCTCTTAAAATCTACTTTGCCCCGTTTCAGGGAATTACAACACATGTTTTCAGGAATGTGTATGCTAATCATTTCAGGGGTGTTGATAAACTTTATACCCCCTATTTCTCCAACTTTGAACCCGGCCATTCTTTGTCCGAGATTAAGATGAGATCGCTGAGAAATCAGGTGGAATTTGGAATTGAGGTGGTACCGCAGGTTCTGAGCAAAAGTGCTGAAGAAATTATCTGGCTGGCACACCTTTGCGGGCAAATGAGCTTTAAAGAACTGAACTGGAACCTGGGTTGTCCGTATCCACAGGTGGCCAATAAAAAACGCGGTTCGGGCATACTTCCCTATCCTGAAATGGTGGATGAAATCCTGCAAAAAGTATTTAATGAAATTAAGATTTCACTTTCAGTTAAATGCAGGCTTGGCTACCATTCAGCGGATGAGATGGCTGGGCTCATCCCGGTTTTCAACCGATATCCGATCAGCGAAATAACCATACATGCACGCATCGGGAAACAGCTTTACGCCGGTGAACCTGATCTCCACGCCTTTGCTTCGGCTGCATCGGCATTGAAATTACCCTTGGTTTATAATGGCGATATCTTTAGAGTGGAAAATTATCAGGAATTCATCAGGCAATTTCCTGACATCAAATTACTGATGTTGGGCCGGGGTATTCTGCACGACCCATTTTTGCCGGCCAAAATCAAGGGCATAGAGTTGCCTTCCAATCCTCAGGCGATTGTTTATCAATTTGTAAATGAATTATATGAGGCCATTCGCCATGAACGCAACAACAACCCTTCGGTGCTGAATGCCATGAAGGAATACTGGGCCTACCTTGCAGAATCATTTGATGAGCCGGTAAGGGTATTCAGAAAGGTGAGAAAAGCCAAATCTTTTAGTGATTATGAGGAAGGTATCAGTTATATTTTCGAAAATTATAAATGGGTTGGAGCAGGTTCATGAAAGATCTGTTAGAAATCAACATATCAACGCCATATTTTATTTGTAGAAATTTTTATATGGTTGTAACTATTCAGGCTTATTTCCGATTAACTGCAATATGACCAAGGACAATTTCATTAACTGTGCCAGACTATATACGCCAAACCTGTTAAGGTTTTCGAAACGTGTAGCAGGTAATGCAATTGAGGCTGAGGATATTGTACAGGAATGTTTTGAAGTTCTCTGGAAAAATAAAGAAAGGGTGGAAATGTGTTCGGCAAAGTCCTATCTGTTTTCTATAGCGCACAAAAAGATTATGGATACTTACAGGTCAGATTTTACGAAGCAGGAGTTAAGCTCGGCATGTAGCGAACTTAAAACAAAGCCTGAAGAAAAAGACGATGAGCAGTTGGTTCAACTCGCAATGGATCAGATTCCGGCAATATTTAAAGAACTGTTGACGCTTCGTGACCTTGAATCTTACTCGTATAAGGAAATTGAAGCCATCACCGGATTGACTGAAAGTCAGGTAAAAGTTTACCTTTTCAGGGCGAGGAAAGCAGTAAAGGAAAGAATTTTAAAACTGGAATTGGTATGAACATCATAATAACCATCGATAATTACGAAGAAATCATGTTCCGCCTGGTTGAGGATGACTTTGACGAACCAACCAGGAATTATTTGCTTGAGCAGATAGAAGAGAATGTGCTTTTTAAATTTGAGTGGGAACAGTGGCAAAAAACCCGATGTATCGATCCGGTCGAAAATTATTCTGCCGAAAGTCTTGCCTTGACCGAAAAGGTCATTCAAATCGGTAAACCTCAGATTTTGGGTGGAAAAAGAAAAGTGCTCTATCTCGCTGCTGCATCGATTGCGGCATTGTTTACCGGAGTTCTTCTTTTTAACATCGTTTTCAATACCGGGCAAAAACAAGTTGTTGAATCGATCA
>JBBQIQ010000211.1:0-5319 GCA_038325075.1 Bacteroidales bacterium
AAGTCCTGCAGAAGCCGTTGAAAAAATGCAAGAATCTGCTCTCTTAGTTTCTTCATCAGAAGATGAATTAAATTGCTTTCAGGCTGAGGTCCAGGCTTTTTATATGATGTGTAAGCGCTCCTACTGAAATAAAGTCAACACCCGTTTCAGCATAAGAACGGATGGTCTCAAGGGTTATGCCGCCGGATGCTTCAGTTTCAAATCTTCCACCAATAATACCCAGGGCTTTTTTCAGATCGGAAGGTGTGAAATTATCGAGCATGATACGGTGAACACCCCCCGTTTCCATAACCTGATGCAATTCATCGAAATTCCTGACTTCAATTTCAATTTTCAGGCTCCGGCCTGTTCGCGTCAGGTAATGATTGGCTGCAATGATAGCTTTGGCTATCCCTCCTGCAAAATCAACATGATTGTCCTTTATGAGAATCATATCGAAAAGCCCGAACCGATGATTGTGTCCACCCCCGTCCACCACTGCCTGCTTCTCAGGTTCACGTAACAGTGGAGTGGTTTTCCTGGTATCTATAATCCTGGTTTCCAGTCCTTCTATCACCTTTACATACTGAGATGTGCTGGTTGCAATTCCGCTCATACGCTGCATAAAATTCAACACAAGGCGTTCGGCCATCAGAATCGCAACTGAAGGGCCTTCAACTGTAAAAGCGATATCACCGGGGGAAATACGGTCGCCATCAT
Source organism: Bacteroidales bacterium (assembly GCA_038325075.1). Classification (GTDB taxonomy): domain Bacteria; phylum Bacteroidota; class Bacteroidia; order Bacteroidales; family Lentimicrobiaceae; genus Lentimicrobium. The sequence goes on from JBBQIQ010000211.1 coordinate 700, forward strand.
TAAGCAAATCATGCATCACGATGCGTTGGTCAACCCGGTTGAAAATCTTTCGTGCGATTTTCATCCCCGACAAGACCCCTTCCTGTTTAACCAGGAGTTTTGCTTTTCCAAGGGCAGATTCAGGAATAGTTGACAAAGAAGTATGATCGCCATCACCAACATCCTCAGCAAGGGCTTTATCTATGATCTCATCAATGGTCATTCAATAAAAAGTTAGTATTTTTTATTCTTCATCCGACTCAAACTTGAGTTGATGGATGAGGGGTTGGCCTGATATTACCTTTAATAACAGATAGGTTCTGAAATCATTGGTTCCACTTTTATAGGATCCGATCGCGTACTGGGAGCCATCATTCGATTTTCCCTGATGATTGAGGGTGAAAGATGAAGGTGGGTACTTCAGGAAAAAACTTTTTACAATCATCTCGGCCTGGGCCCTGCTGTAAGTTCCTTCATTCCCGGGTGTTGTAAGGTCGATGGGGTTGTTAAAATAGACACTCAGATCTCTGGCACTGGCCGATCTGATGGCAGCAGCAATTTTGGGATTCAGGTCATTTTGAGCAAGTGCCGGGAAAAAGCAGAAGCCTGACAGAATGACCAGCATTACAAACACTAGGCCTGATTTGGCTGATTTTTTCATTGATATAAGGGTTAATAGCCTGACCAATTGCGCCAAAGCTATAATTAACTGGTTAAATCAACCCGCTTTGTTGTTGAGTAAAATTTATACTCACGAATGCTGCGGGTTTGTAAAAAATATCAAAAACCGAACCAAATATACTAATAATACGCTTTAAGTTGGTTCCAATCCTGAAAAATAACAAACAAGGCACCTGAACAGGAAAAAAGTAACTTTGCATTTTTCAACAACATGAAAATAACGTTGATCGTTTTAGGTAAAACGGAAGATGAATATCTGGTCAAGGGAATTGGTATCTTTAAGTCCCGGCTGGAGCATTACATCAAATTCAGCATAGTTGAAATATTACCACCACGAAGCTTCAGGTTGCTGGATCCCCAACAGTTGAAGGAAGCAGAAGGCATGTTGCTGCTAAAATACTTCGAAGACGCCGGCGAGGTGGTGCTGCTTGATGAGCGCGGAAAACCTCCCACTTCAGTTGGATTTTCCAGTTTGCTCCAAAAATACATGAATGCCGGCACAAAGCACCTGATGTTTGTGGTTGGTGGGGCTTTCGGATTTTCCGATGAAGTTTACCAGAAGGCCAACTACACATTGTCACTTTCACCCATGACTTTTTCTCATCAGATGGTGAGGTTGTTTTTTACGGAGCAACTCTACCGCGCCTTTACCATTATCAGGAATGAGCCATATCATAATAACTAACATTTTAACCCTTACAAATGAAATCAATCGTATTTGCGACCAACAATCAGCATAAAATAGAAGAGATTCAGGCGATACTTGGAGATCATTTTAAAATAATCCACTTATCGGAAATCGGATGCAACGAAGATATTCCGGAAACCAGCCAGACCATTGAAGGGAATGCTATGCAGAAAGCCCTGTATGTAAGTGAAAAGTATAAGGTTGATTGCTTTGCAGACGATACCGGCCTCGAAGTGGAAGCCCTTGGTGGTCAACCCGGTGTTAAATCAGCCAGGTATGCCGGCCCCGGACATGATTTCGATGCCAATGTGACTAAACTGCTTAAAGAGCTGAATGGCCACTTAAGCCGAAGGGCAAGATTTAAAACAGTTATATCATTAATTACCAGCGACAATGAAATGCTTTTTGAAGGCATCATTAACGGGATCATTACCACAGAAAGGCGCGGTAAAGGCGGTTTTGGATACGACCCTGTTTTCATTCCCGATGGCTATGAGAAAACTTTTGCCGAAATGTCGACGGAATTGAAAAATACAATCAGTCACCGGGCTATTGCAACCCAACGGTTGATCAAATATCTGAAAGATCACGATACTGAATAATCAAAAAAAGCCGGCTAAGCCGGCTTTTTTAATTTTATAGGATTCCTACTGCTAATTTGCAGTTTTTACTTTGGTAACCGTTTTGTTTTCATATACATAAACAAACTTACCATCGGTAGTCAGCGTGGTAGTAGCCCCTTTTCTGGCTTTGAACTCAAGGAATTTGTTTGTATCGAGGTTAAAGGCGGCAATGTCAGCACCTGCTGTTTTCATAACAAGAATGTTGTCGAAACGGTCTTCCAGTTGCGAAGTTTTGTATTTACCGCTGCCAATTAAATCGCCTTTATCCATCCTGAAGGTGGAAACGCCCTTTTCGCCAATGACAGCAACCATATCTTTGTATGCAAATATCATTTCAGCATTACCAACGCCCCCCTTTGCAACAGGCACTTCGAAATTCTCTTTCCCGGAATTAATGTCCATTGAATAGAGCGCTTTACCACTCGATACAATCACCCTGTCGCCTGCATCAATCATATTGGTTATCCCTTTACGGAAACGTTCCGAATCCCAGACAAGTTTGCCATCATTGATATTAAAAGCCTGAACTCCATTTGGCTTCACATTTGGATACCAGATTTTCCATTCTTCGGTAATGGTAACAGAACCATCAGCATTTGATGTTCGTTTGTAAATATATGCCTGGGCTTCAACATTTCCACCAATCTGAAGTATGATTTTGTCGCCCATTATATACATATTGGGAATAGCCCGTGCTTCCTTGATTTCAGGTGAAGTCCAAAGCAGCTTACCTGAATTGAAATCGTATTTCTTAATAAACTGGTTGCGCTTGTTCGACATATCAAGAACATAAAGATCGTTACCAACCCTTACCGGATCAGCAACGCCGCCATACACACCAAACTTTTTGGCATTGGCAGGACGGGCGGCTAGACCATCAGGCGTATAGTCAAATGCGGCTGACCACAGGCTGGCTCCGGTTTTGATATCATAAACCTGGTATCCGTTCATGCGAAGGATCACTTTGTCACCTTCTACAAACAAATCATAAAGGAACTCTCTGGAGATAACCTTACGCTCGGCCCTTCCGATGTATGTGTTTTCCCAGACAATGTCACCATTTTTAACATTGATTTTGGCAATCTGGTTTTTGAATCCGGTAAACAAAGCACCCAAAGCACTTGGTACAAAGTTGACAGTAATAAGATGGCCATCAGCGGTATAAACATAACTGCCCACAACGCCTTTGAACTTTGTCGTTGACCAACGCTCTTCCCCTGTTTTTGCTTTTATAAAAACCAACTCCTTCTTGAGCGAAATCGCGAAGCTTTGCTCCTCAGGGATATAAACCACGTTATCATCGCTAACATCCTGATACTTATCGGTTGACCAAAGAAAAGTGCCTGTTTCCATTTCGATGCAGGCAATCAGGTCTTTACCCAATTTACGATCGAACAGAAATAGAATATCTGATTCCCAGAAAGGAATAAGTTCGTCTATTTTGCCAAGTTTAGGGGCAATCTCCTTGAACTTCTTTGTCCATTTAATTTTGCCCGAAGCATTGTCAAAAACCGTGATCTCTTTGTCTGAAGCCGCGTAGCTATAGCCACGATCTTCAACACCGGTACCATTGAACTGAATTTTATGATCCATTCTTGATTCCCATACCACAGGCATATCGTCCTGCGCCCTGGAAAATAATGCACTGATAACCAATGCAACTGATAGCAATAACTTTGTTTTCATAAGGTTGTTGTTTTTGTTATTGGGTTAAAAATTAAAGGTATATTGAAATTTGTAGCTCTTTCCTTTCGGGACTTTAAATGAAAAACGGTAACGCTTAATAATGTCTTTCAGCCGGTTTTGCAGAGAGATTTGATTTTCCCCTTCGTTAACTACGAAAACAGTGGCAACAAAGCCCTTTTCACGAATGGTAATGTCGAAAATATAATGCCCCTTAATTCCGTTTTCAGAAATCTCTTTGTAAAGGACTCCAGCGGGAGCTAATGTCACAGAATCAAGTTCAGCCACTGCCTTGTTAACAACGTTAACGACAGACTCAACCAATTGCTTCTTTTGAGCAAAAGATGCAATGGAGAACATAATTAAAGCAATAGTAATCATCTTTTTCATCAGTTTCTTTTCAATTAAATATCTGAGTAATTTTTAAGAATTTATGAGCACATTATAAAAACTCTTTTTTTCGCCACCAAGACATTAAAACACAATCCGCAAGTTGGAGGGTGGAACTTGGTGTTTTCACAAACGACCAATTTAAAAACACCAAAAATAAGGCGTAGAATCCTGGAGTGTTACCTGACATAAACCCTGATTTAGACTTAATCGGAATTAACGTTTTATTAACAGTTAAATCAGGTACATGTTCACCGGGAATAATACCTTCTAATACTTATATTCCCAAAACTATGGTCTGAAACTAAAAAATATTTTGCATGAATTTATACCCGCGGATTCTCCATTTGGAAGATAATTATGTTAAACAGGTTCTAATAATTTGATTTTATGAGCTTTACAAAATACACTGAACTGTCAGATTAATATTTAAGCCGACAAATTATTCCAGAAGTTCCTAAATTTCCTAAGGAAAATATCCGTACCAGTAGGTATAAAAATCCTTACTGATACGGATAGGAAAGATTAATCAGGCAAACCAAAGGAAATTACCCTTATAGATTTGATTTGCGACCA
>JBBQIQ010000212.1:0-5235 GCA_038325075.1 Bacteroidales bacterium
CGGAACAGGTTTATTTTCAATGGAATCCTGATGCAACCATTTGGGATCCTTTTGCTAAATGGAACTACAATTATGATGGCAGCGGCAATATGACACTGGCCTATACCTATTATTTTGATGGATCGGATTGGATACTGGCAAGCAAAGATGAGCGCACCTACAATCCGGCCGGGAATATTTTGACCCAGATTAGTTCATATTGGGACGAATCGGGCAGTGAATGGTTTTACAGCAGCAAAACTGAAAATTCATACAATGGCAATGGATCTCTTCTTGTTTCCACTTCATTTATGTGGGATTTTTTTAGCGAAGACTGGGAGAACAGTTATAAGGATGAATACGCCTACAATGGTTCCGGGCAGCAGATATCCGACATTTCCTCTTCCTGGGATACAGATACCAGCCAATGGGTTAACGACTATAAAAATGAGTTCAGCTACGACGGAAACATGAACCTTGTAATGGTGCTGGAGCAGGAATGGAATGGTGCCCAGTGGGTTAACTCATTTAAGACAGATCTGGCCTATAACAACGCTTACACAGGGAGTGAGCTGATCCTGCCCTGGATATTCGGAGAAAATGTGGGTCTGATTATGCATATGATCACCGGTGCTACAGGATATGAATTCAATGGCTCAACATTTATGCTATCAGACAGAAGCACTTACAATTATTCACCCGTAAATATTACCGGTATAGGAGAAAATAATATAAGCCAGGCCGGCATATACCCTCAGCCTGCCAAAGGACAGGTTACCTTTACATGGGCAACCGGCAATCCAACATATCAGCTTGGAGTTTACGATATAAACGGAAGACAGATTCTGGTAAAACAAATTGAGAAGAACAGCTCAGTAGCTGTTGATCAACTTGCCCCGGGCATGTATTTCTACAGACTATCAGGAAATAATCAGCCCATGCTTTCAGGGAAGCTGAGTGTGCTGTAAAAGCGGAGACGCACTTCAACTGAAATAAGCATGGAATAAACCATAGCCGGTTGGGCATGCTGATCTACAGGCAGACTCTGACATACAGAGACCGGGAGTTAAAGCAAAAGATGTTGCAAACCTGGATTACATAAAAAAAAATTATGTAGTCCGGGTTTTTAAAATTTTGTCAGATTCTTCTGTATTCCTGAATAAATCTCACTTTCAGCTCCATTGCAAAATGGGACGAGGTACGGAAAGTAGTGACGAGGGACGAAACCCTTCCATGCCCCATGCTCCATGCCTCCCGACGAAGAGGTCGGAATTCCCCCGCCAAAGTGGGCGGGGCAAGCTGCTTCGCTCCATGTGCCCTGAGCCCTGAGCTAAATGGGACGAGGGACGGGAAGTAGTGACGAGGGACGAAACCCTTCCCCCGATGAAGTGGTCGGGATTCCCCCGCAAAAGAGTGCAGCTTGTCCCGCCCCTTTTTGGCGGGAGGTCAAGTTGCTTCACTCATGTGCACAGTGCTTACTCTTCCTTCCGCACAACTTCAATCGTAAAGTTAGCAGCCAAAGCAGCCAGGGCTCCGATGGCAGCGAAAACCGGAAGTACCAGCGCGCCAACCAGGCCAACGGTTACCGGAATTTCAAGATAAACCTTACCTTCCTCGTTTTTCACGATGATGCGGGAGATGTTTCCCTGGTGAATCAGTTCTTTGATTTTTGCAAGCAGCTCTTCGCCTTTTACTTTGAATTCGTTTTTTGTTTCCATAGTTGAGTGTGTTATCTTTTGTCGCTAAAAAGGAATAAATCAGGTGTGGTTAAGTGTTTTTTCCGAAAAGTTCGGAACAGGTCGTGCCTTATTGGCTAATTATTCCCTGATTATTAAACGCAAAAAAGCACTGCCGGTTACACACCGGCAATGCTAAATTTCGAATTTCAGCTTTGATGCCTTTTATCAGAGGCTTGCGCTGATAAGGAATGTTGCCGCGAAGGCAATGATGGCGTAAAGCTCAGGAAATACAGCGAGGATCAGGGTGTTGCCAAACACATTGTATCCGGCACCTATCGAAGCAATACCATTGGCGCAAACCTGCCCCTGCTTTATGGCAGAGATTAACGCGACAAACCCGAGTGCCAGTCCGGCCCCGAAAATTGCACCGGCCTGCAACCACGATATCTCAGTGGTGAGGAATCCCTGAAGGATAAAATATCCCATAAACCCATAAAGACCCTGGGTTCCGGGAAGTGCACTCAAAACAAGGTAATTACCAAAAGCATCGGGATTCTTTTTAAGGGCTCCCAGCGAAGCATTGCCGCCTATTGATACACCGAGGGCACTACCGATACCGGCCAGTCCAATCATCAGACCAACACCAATGTAAGCTAAAATAATCGGTTCCATAGTAAAGTTATTAAGAATGAATATTGATTTAGATTAATTTTCTGAAAGGTGAATACTTTTTTCCGCCACCGGCAAACCCTGAGTTCTTATAAAATTCGACAAAAGTTAGACGCATCGGATGCACGAATGAACCCAGGCTGGCCATAAACAGGTTGATGCCGTGCCCGACCACCAGGATGATGACCATAAAGAAAACCCCGATCACACTTCCACTCACCGAAAGGGCAAGGCTGTTGAAAACAAAGCCCAGAATAGCACTCGAAATACCGAGCGCAAACAACCTGATGTATGACAAGAGGTCACCCAGGACTCCGGTAACCATATTGTAGCTGTTCCACAGGCCAAGCCCGAAATTAAGAAAGATGCTCTTCCCGGGAGAATTGAGGAAAAGGACCAGGATACCTCCGATACCAAGAATTCCGTAAAGAAACGGTTTTAGCGATTCCATCGGCATGCCGGCATATTGTTTGAGGCCCATGATAATGGCCACCCCGGTAAGTATTACAATCCAGCCGATGGTTCCCAGTGCATATTTAAAGCCAAACTGCACTGTTTCATTGGCCGCTTTAATCCCCATGCCGAACAGAATCTGAATACCGCCCAATAGCAGGGCCAGCGCAAAGAGTATGTTGTTGATATCCGTATTGTTGGCTTTCAGCATCTGCTGTAACTGACTGTAAACCGGAAGATTGGTTTCGTAAAGATTAATTCCGAATGCTGTTCCGCTGATCAAACCAAAAGCGATGGTTGACAGGCCGAGGTAAGCAACCAGGGTGGCGATGGGCTTTAGTTGCACGCTGACCTTGCGCTTTGCAAATAATGCAGCAAGGGTAATCAGTATCCCATAACCGGCATCTCCAAGGCAGAAACCAAAGAAAATGGTGTAAAATGGTGCGAAAAATGGCGTAAGGTCGAGTTCGGAGTAAGCTGGTAGCGAGTAGAGTTCACCCAATGCCTCAAATTTGCGTGCGAATTTATTATTTTTCAGCAATACAGGTACCTTGTCGCCTGGCAACGGCGATTTGGTGATATAATAAACACCTTCAAGATCGAGGAAACTGTTGAGTGTAACCATAGAATCAGCCGGTGCCCAGCCCTCCAGTATCCGGAGGTGGTCGTCAGCATCTTTAACCGTTGTTTCGACAGCTCTACCCAATTCGGCATCCTGAAGCAACTGGTTTTTGTAATCCCGCATAAGGGGTATTGAATTTCCGGCTATCTCATCCAAACGGGCATTGAACTCAATTTCCTGCTTTTCGAGGTTTGATTTTTTCTCTTCTAATTGCGCAAGTGAGTGCACTGGCATCTTTACTTCATCAGCATCAATCTCCGGTAACGGTTCACCGGTATCGATCATTGCAAAGAAGATCACCCCTGCCGAACGGCTTATTTCAAAAATAGGATAATCTTCGGCCCAGGTTGGTTCATAAGAACGCAGTGGACAGGAAAAAAGCCTGATTTTAATGCCTTTTGATGCCAGTTCATGCATCTTGTGGGTTGAAAACTCACCCCAGGGTGTCACTTCGGCGGTTTCTTTGCGAACCAAAGCCATTTGTTGTGCCAGGTTCGTCAATGATACCTGAATATCGTTGACTTCGTTCAATAAATCTTCGGGGAGGGGTCCTGAAAGAGTTGTTTCGGCTTTGATCGCGCGCGCTTCAAGAAAACGGATAATCTTGTCCAACTGATCAGCTTTTTGAAACTGAAGCCGGATTTCTTCGGTCACCACACCTTCTTTTTCTGCAAGGTGCACTACACCCAGTTCGCGGAGCTTCAGCAGAAACGCGTCGTATTCTTTGTGGTAAACCAGAAAGGCATATTTCTTCATTGAAACAATCATACCACTTCCTCCATTCTTTGCTGACGATCTTTCACAATCTTCTGAGCCGATTTGGAGAGGTTCTCCTCATCTTCCATAAACCGCTTGATTTTTCGGATAGCATCTTCGTAACCCGGAATCTGAACCTTCTCGTAAAGGTTCACCTTCTGGGTGGTTTTGCGGCGGGCATGGTCAAGCAGTGCCATTTTACGGTTAAAAAATTCGCTTTCAATACCAATGCCGGCCAATTGTTTTACGATGCCAATGCCATCGGCAAACCAGGCAGGTTTGTTAAAAAGGCTGAATTCGCCAATGCTGAACTTTACCTCTTCTAAAACCGGTATTCTGACTCCTGCAATCTTACGGATGCTGAGTTCAACATCCTCCACTTTCACCAGGCTGGTGTCAAACTCGCCCCACAGCCTTACCATTCCCTGGTAACCGGCAATGGCAGCATCAAGCTTCTGGCCCAGTGCCGCGGCTGTATCTTTGGCTTTTTTCACCTCCATGCGCAGTGCCGACTCCTTGTTCTTGATGGTCGGCAAAGCCTTTACTCTGATCTTCAACTGTTTGTTGAGATCCTGTAAAGAGGTTTTGTTATATTGGAATTTAATAGCCATTCATTGTTAAGTGTTAATTTAAGAGGGTACTTGTGTATTAAGTTGGCAGTTAGTCAGTTGGCAGTTGGCAAAAAAGTAAAAAGTAACAACTAATTGTTCAATCGATTCTTAATTCTCATTTCAAAGCTGGCAGTCGGTCTCGTCATTTCTGACGAGAGCAGTAAGCAGTTGGCAAAAAAAAAGTAAAAAGTATAAATCCGAAATTTTACACTGAGCGACCTGTGGTGAGCGCAGCCGAAACAAGCCAAAGTGCCGAAATCCGAAATTCGAAATCTTCAATCCGAAATCCTATTTGGGCCAGTATAAATCAACGAACTCCCGCTTTATCCCCACTTCCGCTTTTGAGAAATGCTTACCAAACAACTCCCAGGCTTTGTCGAGCATCATGGTCGTGTCAATATTTACGTCGATGGCCAGCAGGTCGTTTGAATATTCACGGGCATAACTCATGGTACGCACATCGTAA
>JBBQIQ010000213.1:0-5174 GCA_038325075.1 Bacteroidales bacterium
CCACCAGGGGCAACATGTATCCATTGCCAGGTTTTATCCCGAAGGTACTATCATCAGCAATGGCCTGAGCAAATGGTGCGGAGCGGGTGGATGGCGGCTGGGAACCTTTTCATTTCCCCCCGAATTGGATTGGCTGATGAAAGCAATGGCTGCTGTTGCCAGTGAGACCTATACTTCCACATCGGCCCCTATACAATATGCTGCAGTAACCGCATTCAATGAAAATCCGGAGATCGACCATTATCTTCATCACGTTCGGCGGGTGCTGAGAACTATAGCGAGGGATTTACACGAGCGTTTGAACAATATGAACGTTGAGTTGCCATTACCGCACGGAGCATTCTACATGTTCCCGAATTTTGACATTTACCGTGAGAAACTTGTTGCTAAAGGAATCACCGACTCAGTTGGCCTGTGTGAGCGGATACTTGAGGATACCGGTATTGCTATGTTGCCAGGGAAAGATTTTGCTCCCGAAGGAAATGAATTGACCGCAAGAATTGCCTATGTTGATTTTGATGGAAAGGAAATCCTTGCTGCCTCCATGCGAACTGTATTTAACCATGGCCTTCCAGATTCATTCGTTACTGATCATTGCCCGAAGTTGGTAAAAGCATTTGATAATCTTGGTAGTTGGTTTGATAAATTATAGCCATAACTGTCACAATCTCATGTTTTTGGTTATATAAAAACAAAAAGGGCACCAACTAGAGCAGTCTCCTATAATGCCCGTTTTGTAGGTTTTTCGTTCAGTTTAACTGTTTTCTGATAGTTCAATTATTTCATAATTCTTTTATCCGAAAACTTTAATTACCCTTTAAATAATTGAAATGTCCAGTATCGTCCATCATAAGTCGGTCCGAACTCATTGAAAAAGGAGCCTTAATTGCTGCGCTCAAATCCGGCAGACCAGGATATGCAGCTTTAGATGTTTTCGATGAAGAACCAATTACTGACAAAAAATATCCGCTTTTGCAATTGCCTGATGTAATAGGCACGCCGCATATCGGTTATGTTGAAAAGAGGGGATATGAATACTTGTTTTCCAGCGCATTTGAGAATATTATAGCATTTACTGCCGGCAATCCGGTAAATATTGTCAACGAGGAAGTATTTAACAAAGAGAAATAAATTGCGAGAAGAAACAACAATATATGTAATTCATTGTTTCTTAAATATATAATGTCAACATTTAAGTACATAATTGTTTGATACAGAAGGTCGTTCATTATAGTAATATTTGGGGATACTATATTTTAAAGTATCAATTAGCATCCTTCAAAACGTTAAATATAATGGCTTCATCGACCCAAAAAATCAATTTTATTGTCAGGAATTCAAAATTTTCCGACAATATAAAAAAACAAACAGGAAATGAAACTTACAATCAGCATAATTTACGGTTCAGTCCGGACCGATCGGCAGGGAATTTTGGCTGCAAAATATCTGGAAAAGAAATTAAATGAACGAGGCATTAAAGTTCATTTCATCGATCCTATGGTATTCAAACTTCCCTTGCTGGATAAAATGTACAAAGAGTATGCACCAGGAACGGCTCCTGAAAACATGCAGATCATTTCGGATTATTTTATAGATTCTGATGGGTTTTTGGTTGTAACCGGCGAATACAATCATAGTCTTCCGCCTGCATTAAAAAACACATTGGACCATTTTCAGCGGGAATATTATTTCAAACCTTCTGCCATCGCCTCTTATTCCTCTGGTTCTTTCGGTGGAGTGAGGGCAGCAGAACATCTGCGCTCAGTACTCGCCGAACTTGGCATGCCTTCAATTTCATCAATTTTGCCCTTCCCTTTTATAGGCAGTATATTTGGTGATGATTTAACCCCGAAAAATGAAAGAACCGAATCTTCAACCAAACGATTCCTCGATGAATTTGTTTGGTATATAGAGGCATTCAGGAAACAACGTGAAACCGGAGTTCCTTACTAACCCAATCAACAATTTAAAAACAAAATAAAATGAAAGCAATTTGGAACGGAAAAGTCATAGCCGAAAGCAATGACACCGTAAATTTGGAGGGAAATCAATATTTCCCGGTAGAATCGGTAAAAAAAGAGTATCTGGCAAACAGTGACACACACACGGTTTGCCCTTGGAAAGGTACAGCATCGTATTACAGCCTTGAAGTTGACGGCAAGAAAAACCAGGATGCGGTTTGGTATTATCCAAATCCAAGTGACCTGGCTAAGGGCATCAGGGACCGCGTAGCTTTCTGGAAAGGCGTTGAGATCACGAAAGATTAATTCTTGCTTTTTATCAATCTTATAAAATTGGTAACATTGAAAAATAAGGTTCATCAAATATCAACTTCCGGTTTGCAGGCATTGCTGAATAATCCGCTCGCACAAATCGTTGATGTTCGTCCGGTGGCAGCATACAATGGCTGGCCGCTTCAAAATGAAGTTCGCGGAGGACATATTGCCGGAGCACGCAGCCTTCCTTCAAAATGGTTAAATTACATCGACTGGATTGAAGCTGTGATGCAAAAAAAAATCCTGCCCGAACAAACAATTGTAGTTTACGGCTACCATAGCGAAGAAACAGACAAAGTGGCCGATAGATTCGTGAATTCAGGGTATGATAAGGTTTTCACATACCATTCGTTCAATGACGAATGGGCTTCAAACCCGGAATTGCCTATGCAGAAGCTGGGGCGTTTTCAGAATCTGGTTTCGGCTGAGTGGGTGCATTCCCTTCTTTCAGGTGAAAAGCCCCTGCATTATCACAATGATAAGTTTGTTGTAATTCATGCCCATTACCGCAACCGCGACGCCTACCTGAGTGGTCATATTCCCGGGGCAATCGACATGGATACGCTGGCCCTGGAAGCGCCCGAAACCTGGAACCGGCGAAGTCCGGAAGAACTCCTGAAGGCCCTGGAAAATCATGGTATTACTGCTGACACTACCGTTGTATTGTATGGCAAATTTATGCATCCTGATAATGCTGATGAATTTCCCGGTAGCGCCGCAGGTGATATCGGAGCCATCCGCAACGCCTTTATTATGATGTATGCCGGTGTGAAAGATGTCAGGATTCTGAATGGAGGCTTTCAATCATGGCAGGATGCCGGTTTTGAAACAGCATACACCGATGAACCTAAAAAACCTGTCAGCAACTTTGGCGTTGAAATACCGGTTCATCCTGAACTTGCGGTTGATACACCCGAAGCCAAAGAAATATTGAATGCGTCTGATGCAGAACTTGTGTGTGTGCGAAGCTGGCGTGAATATATTGGTGAAGTTAGCGGATACAATTACATCCGGGCAAAAGGACGCATACCGGGCGCTGTTTTTGCCGATTGTGGCAGTGATGCTTATCACATGGAAAATTACCGCAACCTTGACCACACAACACGAGAGTTTCACGAAATAGCCGATAACTGGATAAAAAACGGTATAACTCCCGACAAGCACCTGGCTTTCTATTGTGGTACCGGGTGGCGGGGCAGCGAGGCCTGGTTCAATGCCTGGCTGATGGGCTGGTCCAGGGTTTCAGTTTATGACGGTGGTTGGTTTGAATGGAGCAACGATCCGGATAATCCTTTTGAAACAGGCATTCCGAAACATTACAAAGTAGAAAAGTAAACACATGGAACAACAAATTCTTATTTCTGAATTGGCCACCGATACGTTGAGGGGTCTGTCTGCAAATCCAAAATTTTTGTTGTCGAAATATTTCTACGACGATATTGGAAGCAGCATTTTTCAGGATATTATGCACATGCCTGAATATTACCTCACCGATTGTGAACATGAAATATTCACAACCCATCGAAAGGAAATCACAGATGCCTTCATAAAGGATGCTATATATTTCGAACTGGTTGAACTTGGTCCGGGCGATGGACTGAAAACGAAGATATTACTGAATGCAATGGTCAACCGATCTTCAGGTCTCAAATATATACCCATCGATATCAGCCCGAAAGCCAACAGCGAACTTGTTGAAAGCCTTGCCAGGGAAATCCCTTCATTAAAAGTGAAAGCTCAAACCGGCGATTTTTTCCGTGTAATGAAACAATTGAACGGTCATTCCTCGCTACGGAAAGTTATTTTATTCCTGGGTTCCAATATTGGCAATTTCGAAGATGCAGAGTTGAATTTATTTTTAAGCCAGCTTTCTGAATTTGCACACAAAGGCGATAAAGTAATGATTGGTTTCGATCTGAAAAAGTCACCCGACATAATTATGAATGCTTATAATGATCCTCACGGCCACACCGGGAGATTCAACCTCAATCATCTTGCCCGCCTGAACAGGGAATTGGGCGCAGATTTTTACATCAGCAATTTTAAACATCATACAGATTACAATCCTCAAACGGGCACTGTTAAAAGCTATCTGGTTTCAACAAAAAATCAGATTGTGCATATTGAATCCCTGGCAGAAAATTTCCGCTTTAACCAATGGGAAACGATTTACATGGAACTTTCGCGTAAATTTGATTTGAAAACGATTGAAACATTGGCGACAAGCCATGGATTCAGGGTTGAACAACATTTTGCAGACAGCCGGAATTATTTTGCTGATTCGCTCTGGGTAAAAGAAAAGTAGTTTTAATCAGGATTTTCCGTATGTGGGCATTTTTACTCCAGCGCAAGGATTATTTGTTTGAACTGCTACTTCAGCATATAGTGCTGTCGCTCACAGCTATATTGATTATTGTTGTTATTGGAGTCAGTGCGGGTATTGCCCTGGTCCGGTATAACCGAATCCGGAATCTGGTATTGGGAGTGGTAAACTTCCTCTATACCATTCCTTCTATAGCCATGTTTGGACTATTCATCCCATTAATAGGCATAGGTTTTTTAAATGCGCTGGTGGTTCTTGTTATTTACGGACTGCTTCCTATGATCAGGAATACCTATACCGGGTTGATCGAAGTTGATCCTCGTTTATTAGATGCAGCAAAAGGCATGGGCGCTACTCCAATGCAGATATTCCTAAGGATTCGCTGGCCTTTGGCTTTTCCAACTATCCTGAGCGGGTTCCGCACTATGGTTGTAATGACCATTGCTCTGGCCGGACTGGCTTCCTTTATTGGAGCAGGCGGTTTGGGTCAGGCCATTTACAGGGGTATCAATACCAACAATTCTTCACTCATCCTTGCAGGTTCAATTTCCGTAGCATTGCTGGCACTTGTTACC
>JBBQIQ010000214.1:0-5172 GCA_038325075.1 Bacteroidales bacterium
AAAAGTATTATTTGCTGGTAGTCATTCCCTGGTTCCTATTGTAACCCGGATGTATTATTTGCAATATTCAGTATTTTCTATTATCACCCAAATTGAGCGATTTGAATAAGAAAATCGCTCAATCGATTAGAAAATTGTAAGCAATTCACAATAAAACAATTTCAAGGCTTTGGTGAATTGCAACAATTTCCAAATCGGGATTTACCTAAGTAAAGCGCTTTTTCACTTCGTTCAAATCACTCAACTTTGGTATCAACTGATAAATTTCGCAATCTGAATATTTTTAAATTATGCGGTACTCGTAATGTTGGTATGCTCAATTATAAGTGCAATGTCAAAATGCAGGGTAATTTATTTCTATCGCTTAATTCAGTAAGATTAGAAGTAGTTCAAAATTTGAGGCCTGAAAGTTATAAAGAAAATTTGATGTAAAATGTATATTGTGAAAATTTATTTTGGATTTTTTTCTATAAATTGCCCTGAATTTAAAAAGAGTGGTTTTTACGTGCCGGATAAGTTTTTTTTATCAGTCAATATAAAGTCTCAGCATGGTTTAAACCCAAATTGAGCGATATGAAAAAGAATATCGCTCAACATAGGTTAAATAAACTATTCGGTAAGTTACCGGATTAAAAAACCCATAATTCTTATGGATAATGATTGAATTGTCATATAAAACAGGGATTTTTCAATATGGAGGGGTCAATCGGCAAATGGTTTGAAAAATATGAATTAACAGTTTCTCAGCAGGAAGCCCTGCAGTTGCTTGAAACATTCTTTAACTCTGATCATCTTTGTTTTCTTTTAAAAGGTTATGCAGGCACGGGAAAGACTTTCCTGATAAAAGGATTGGTTGATTACCTTCAGGCTTCAGGGCGTGTGGTAGTGCTTGCCGCTCCTACCGGCAGAGCAGCCAGGATTCTTTCCAAAAAGTCGGGTCACCACGCCACCACCATCCACCGGTTACTCTACTTTGGCGAATCAATGAGAGATGTTGATGAAAGCCAGGGTAAGCAATACGATATTTTTAAAGTCACTTACGGAACCGGCACAAATGGTTTTGCAGCCAATGCAGTATTTATCATCGACGAGGCTTCTATGGTTTCGAATGCCTATTCGGAAAACGACCTGATGAAATTTGGATCAGGGTACCTACTGACCGACCTGGTTACTTTTTTATGGCCCGACAGAGGTAATGCCGGGAGAAAGTTGATTTTTGTCGGGGATACTGCCCAATTGCCTCCGGTTGATATGAATTGTTCTCCGGCGCTGGATGAGTCGTATTTAATGACTAAATTTAACATCAACAGCCTTGGCAGTGAGCTCACAGAAGTGGTGAGACAAAAGGGTGACAGCATGATTCTCAAAAATGCCACCATGCTGCGGGATGCAATCAGGCAGGATAAATTCGGCTCGCTCACCCTCCAATTGAATGAACAGGATGTTTGTCGTGTGGATAATTATAGTCTGGTCGCCAACTATCTTTCCAAAGCAGGTCCGGATTTCGACAAGGCAGTTATCATTGCCCACTCCAATTCACAGGTTACCGATTACAACGAGTCAATCCGCAATAAAATTTTCCCGGGGATAAAAGAACCCCAACCCGGCGACCGGCTGGTGGTGGTAAGCAACAACTACCTGCACGGGAAAGAGCTGCTGAATGGCGAAACAGGCACCCTGGTTGAAATAAACAACCGGCTTGTGCATGAACATAAGGTGAAGATTAAACGGCCCGGCGAACAAGGGCGCACCAAACCCGAAGTCGAAGTAACCCTTCGTTTTCGCGAAGCAGTAATCAGGTTCCCTGAACCCGACGACTTCGATAACGATCAGTCGATAGGCTATTGCGATGTAAAATGTATGATTATCGACAATTTGCTTTTTTCAAACAAACGGGATTTATCCTACAACGAGAATGTTGCACTGCTGGTTGACTTTAAGAACCGCTTCCGCCAAAGGGTTCCGGGCGCAGACAACGACTTCAGGACTGCTTTGCGCAATGATCCGTTTTTCAATGCCGTCAGGGTAAAATACGGTTATGCCATCACCTGCCACAAGGCACAGGGCGGCGAATGGGAACATGCTTTTGTACAGTGCAGTAACACGATGGGATATTTCAATCCGGAATATTTCAGGTGGTTATACACCGCTATTACCCGTGCCTCCGGGCAATTGTTGCTGATGAACCCGCCTCAGTTTCATGTCGCTTCCAACCTAAAACCGGTTGTGACGGTTGCGGCTGAAGATAATGAGCTTGATACCGAAAATTACCCCGATAAAGCGGAAGAGTTAAAAACAAAGGCAGAGCAGGGAACAGGATTCCGGATTATGGCAGATGTCCGGAGAGAATTGGAGCAAGCAGGTTTTACCCTCAGCGGACAAATGCTCCTTGATTATGGCATTCAGCTTATCGTTGAGCACAACCTGGACAGCGCCCTGGTAAAAATCTATTACAATGCCCGGAACCGCATCACAAAATTGGAAATAATCAACGCTACCGGCGATATTGGTCCTGAAATTTCCATGGTCCTAAAGTTTCTGAATCTACCCATTGAAAAAATAAGGATTCAGCAGAAAGACGATAATAAGCTTACAAAAACCGTCGGACCGGAGTCCGGATTTCTGGAAGAGTTCAGGGAAAGACTTGTGAAACTGATAAGTGAGACCGGCATCGAACTGAAAAAAGTGGAGGAAAAAGACTACCACCTGATCTGTTATTTTGAAAAAGGCCTGAAATATGCCGCTGTTAAATTTTATTACAATAAAAAGCAACAATTTACCCGTTACGAATACATAACAGCCCGCTCCAACGGGCTTGAAGATGAACTAATCCCATTACTTGATAAATTATCGCTATGAGCTACTCCGAATTATCGCGCGAGGCAGGAAGCCTTCGCAAGGAAAAACAGTTTAATGAAGCAATTCCTGTATTTGAAGCACTTTTTGCCGGTTTTCAGGATGATTGTAACGAGTTTGATTGGTGGGGCTATGCCCAGTGCCTGCTAAAGCTCGATAATTACGACCAGACACTGGAGATTTCACGCGAAGGTCTGAAAAAATTTCCCGATTCGGTTTATCTTAAGAACACTTATGCCTGGGCCATCTATCATATTCACATCAGCCCCGAACCAGTGACTGACAGGGAAATATTTTTCAAAGCCGCTGATGCAATCCTCCGGTTTACAGGGCCTGATGATAAATACAGCCCGTTTGCAATAACAATTTTCAGCGTAATTGACCTGCTTGAACTTAATTATGATGTGCATGTGCAGGAAATCCTTTCGTGGATCAGCAAATTAAATCCCGACAGGCTCGATCGCACACCCTTTGAATTTACTACTTCCGAAGGCAAACAAGTAAAGATTGCTTCGCATTTTGAAAAGTATTATGCTGTAATAACAAAAGCCCTTTATGAAACTGAGGACTTCGATGCCTGTATCGCCAAAGTGGACGAAGCAACCACAGCCATTGCCAGGTTTCACAACAGCAATGAGGTGTGGATACCCCGGCATAAGGCATTGGCGCAATTCCGGCTGGGACGCTACAGTGAAAGTATCGCAGGCCTTCTGGCTCTGTTGCCGCGCAAACCGGAATGGTATATCCGAAAAGAAATAGCTGAGGCTTTTGAAGCGATGGGTGATCTGCCCGGGGCTTTTAAATATGCGGTTGAAGCGGCTACCGGCAGCGGGGAACCCTCAAGGAAAATAAACCTATACATGCTGCTCGCCCGTTTGTACGATAAAAAAGGTCGGCCGCGTGAAGCCTGTCTTCATGCCGCTTATGCAAACCTTCTCCGGCAAAAGGAAGGCTGGCCCAACGATGCGGATGCAACAGCACTTATTAACAGGTTGGCCCCCAACGGTTACGAAATACCAGATCTGAGACAAGCAGCCAGTGGGCTAAAAAAAATATGGGAAGCCTATGGGCAGGACATCCCCCGGATTGAAGGGAAAATAAAAAATTTGCTTTCTACCGGAAAAGCAGGATTTATAAATGGCACCGACGGAAAAAGTTACTACTTTTCGGTGCGCGATTTTAAAGGTGAAAACAATCAAATAACAGTGGGCTGTAAAGTTAGTTTTATACTGGTACCGGCATTTGACCAGGTAAAGCAGCAGCCATCGGTAAAAGCCGCGGATGTAAAACCAGTTTAATCGCATTAAAAGATCCTGAAAAAGCGCTGAAAAGCCTTTTCAATTAATAGTAATCAGGAATTTATAAAAATATATCATGAAAAAAATAAGATTACTGCATGTTGTTTTCAATACCGAAATCGAAGCGCATGAAATTGCCGCCTTCCGGGGTGCCATTGTCGAAAAGGTAGGTCCGGAACATATACTGTTTCACAACCATCTGTCAAACAATGAATTTGTACAGAGTTATCCACTTATCCAGTACAAGCGTGTGGGGCGTAAACCTTCCATTATGTGCTTTGAACAGGGGGTGGATGAGATGTACCGGTTTTTTGTTAACAAGGACTGGAATATGATCATGGCCGGTCGCGAACTCAACCTGAGTGTGAGTTCGCTCAACCTGAAAGAATACACCCTGCGCATCACAAAGGACATACTCAAATACCGGATCAGCAACTGGCTGGCGTTGAACAAGGAAAATTATGCTGAATTTGATAAGATTACTGCCCTTTCGGATCGGGTAGCCAAACTTGAAAGCATACTTACCGGTAATATCCTATCCTTTGCCAAGGGTATCGACTGGCAGATAGAAGATAAAATCAACCTTAAACTGGCGAACATTTCTCAGCCAAAAATCCTATCATACAAAGGTGTGGGGTTAACCGGTTTCGATGCTGAATTTACCGCCAATATTTTTCTGCCCAATTACCTTGGACTTGGCAAAGGAGTGAGTCATGGGTTTGGGGCGGTGAAGCAACTTTGATAAAGGTTGCCGGTGCCTGAGTGGTCCCGGTGCCTGTTGCCGGTGGTTTCGACTACGCTCCCTGCGGCCGGTGGTTTGGACTTCGCTCCCTGCGGCCGGTGGTTTCGACTTCGCTCAACCACCGGGTACTGCTGAACGAGGTTTGTAAAACATTCTAGCAGATCGCCCCGGTGCCTGAACAGCACCACCCAGTGCCTGAGCAGAAATCCCCAGCGTCTGAACACTACCACCCGGTGCCTGAGCGTAGTCGAAGGCATCCGGGTTCCTGCGGTTTCG
>JBBQIQ010000215.1:0-5145 GCA_038325075.1 Bacteroidales bacterium
AATAATTCAGGTACAAAAGTATCGGTAAATGGTCGCTGAAGCCACCCAGGTAGGTTGGGCCGTTGAAGGTTCTGAAGGTTTTGGTCCCATTAAAGTTTTTATCTTCTTCGAGTAAAAAAGGTGCCCTGAATATTTCTGCTCTTTTCTCTGATAGCCTGAATCCCGATGTTTTGATGAGCAGGGGAGATGATACAATAAACTGGTCGATGATACTCCACTGTTCACGGAATTTATTTGAACCGGTGTCCCATTTACCCATCAGTTCACGCATCAGGTTATAGAGGTAATAGCCTGTGGTATCCGCCTTTCCGAAACTTGCACCGAGGTGGATTGCAAGGCTTTCATCGGTGGGCTCGTCATTGAAATCGCCCATGATTACTATTGAAGCAAAGGGATTAACACCCGCAATGGAGTCGGTAATAGTTTTCAATGCGAGGGCTGCATCCCGTCTTCTTGGTATGGTTGCCGCAGCACCACCATACTTGGATGGCCAGTGGTTTACAAAGAGGTGAAGTGTATCGCCTCCGGGAACAAGCCCTTTAACATAAAGAATATCGCGGGTTGTTGCGACACTATCCCCTTCAAAAATAACGGGTATGGCCCTGTGGTATAGCAAGGTGAACCGGTCGGGCCTGTAAATTAACCCAACATCAATTCCCCGGGCATCAGGTGATTCGTGATGGACGATCTGGTATCCGAATGGCTCAAGTGGGGTGCGCTTCAATAATTGAATCAGGGCAAAGCGGTTTTCAACCTCGCAGAAACCAACTATCTCAGGCGGTCGCCAGCCTCCGGCAGTTATAATAACCTTTGAAGTGTTCTGAAGCTTCCGTTCAAACTTTTTCCAGGTCCAGCCCCTTATTCCGGTGGGAAGAAACTCATTGTCATCCTTCAGGCTGTCATCGAATGGATCAAACAGGTTCTCTACATTGTAAAACATGATCTTGAATTCCCCTGCTGGCGCTTTCTCCTGTTGGGCTGATACAGACTGGTTGCAGATAAATACTGTAACAACAATTGCTGTGAGGAATTCCGGTATTTTCATTTTAACAGTTCGTTCGTTGGCTCAAACTTACAAATTAATCCTGAGCGTCGCTCTGATTTCATCAGTCAGCTATTTAAAAACATTCTGAATTACTGCATTCCTTTAGCAGACTGAAATTAGTTCATACTTTTGAAATTCATAATACTAAGCTATTCAACAAGCATGGCAAAAACCGTTAAAAAAAATTACTACCGCATTTTACTGCAATGGCTGGTGTTACTTGGTATAGCTTACCTGGTGGTTCGGCCACGGATTGACAAAGCTTATACGGCTGATTTTGAGGCTTATTGCCCCTTTGGCGGATTGCAGGCATTCTCTTCATTCCTGGCCAACAATTCCCTGGCCTGCTCCATGACTACGACACAGATATCGATGGGGCTGGCGCTTATTCTGGGCATTTTTGTGTTCAGTAAGCTTTTTTGCAGTTATTTATGCCCCATTGGCACTTTCACCGAATGGCTGGGAAGAGTCGGCAAAAAGCTGAAAATGAATTTTGTGATCACCGGGATTGCCGACCGGATTCTAAGGGTTTTCAAATATGCGGTGCTTTTTATTACATTTTATTATTCGGTCACCAGCAGCGAACTATTCTGTAAAACATTCGATCCGTATTATGTCGTTTTCTCAGGTTTCAGCTCAGATGTTGTGCTCAGCTATGCCATCATGGCTTTGTTTCTGGCCATACCCGGTTCATTCTTTGTAAGACAGTTCTGGTGTAAGTATTTTTGTCCGCTCAGCGCCGCTTCCAATATTTTTACTTATGGTTATATTTTTCTCGGAATAACCGGTTTGTATGCATTACTGGTGCTGGCTTTTGGTTTGAATATCAGTTGGATATGGCTGCTTGGGGCATTAAGTCTGGCAGGTGTACTGCTGGAAACTGTGAAACTTAAATCCTGGGGAATGCCCTGGTTTAGAATAATCAGAAATGCCGATACCTGCACCTCCTGCACCTTATGCGATAAAGTTTGTCCGATGGCCATCAAAATCTCCGATAAGCCAGTGGTGGACCACATTGATTGTCATTTGTGCGGGGATTGTATAACCCGCTGCCCTGAAAAGGATACTTTACAGATCAACCGTAAAAGGTTGAACTGGCTACCAGCTACAGCCACAGCGGTGTTGATTGTTGCCGGGCTTGTATTTGCTGCTTTCACTGATATTCCGACTATAAATCAGCGATGGGGCAGCCCAGAACAGATGGAGAATGCCGGAGTTTACCGGCAGTCGGGACTGGCCAGCATCAAGTGCTTTGGTAGTTCCATGTCGTTTGCCAATCATATAAAGGAACTAAAGGGCGTTTTAGGTGTGGAAACCTATGTTGGCGACCGCAGCGTGAAGGTGTTCTATGATAAGTCAATACTCAAAGAAGATGATATCAGGAGGGCAATTTTCACACCGGTTAGTTCAGTTATCGCGTCACCCGGGGATGGCATAAAGACGGTATCAGTTGCAGAAGCCGCCATTGACAAGTTCTTTGACCCCAATGATGCCATGCTGTTGGGAATCCGCTTTGAGCAGAATAAGGGAATAATGGCCGTTCAAACTGTTTTCGGAGAGCCGGTCCATACGCTGGTTTATTTTGACAACAACCTGATCAATATTGAAAAAATAGGGAAACTGATAGAGGAAAAGCGGGTTACCTGGATGGTTGATGGAGAAACCAGGGCTGCTGAGACCGGTTTTAAGGTTGCATCCATTAAGATGAAGGAAAATAAATTGGCTTTATCTGATTACCTTGCCCTGATGTATGAACCGGTGGAAATGAGTTTCAATGGTTTTGAAGAATATAACCCTGACCAACTGGATTCTCTCGACCTTGATTTCCCCGGTGCAGCCGATCCTGCCTTTTCCGATATGCCATGGTATCTGTTGAGCCATGTCAGTAATGACAAGGGCGTTGTCAGATTTCAATCCATTTTCACAAACAGTGGTATAAAGCTCCGGCTGATTTATGTTCCGGCGTTAACCAACAAGAACAAGCTAATTACCTTGCTGAATCAGCCTGAGTTGGATATCCACATGAGTGATGGAACCAGGCAGGTAATGAAGAACCCCTACAAATTCTGATTGAGATTGGTGAGAAAATGGGTAGGGACACGACATGTCGTGTCCCTACCTGTTTTATCGCGGTTTGTAATTTATTTCACAATAAATTTCCCCGATTCAAATCGTTGATTCCCTGCTTCAACCGAATAGTTGTAAACCCCGGATTGATACTTGAATGTTGGTAAGGTAATCCGTTCAGTATAACTGTTGATAACCAACTTATCAATTAATTTACCCTGCATATCGGTGATTGCAATTACGCCTGTAGTTGAATTGTCAGGCAAACTGTACTGAATGGTTATAAAATCAATGGCCGGATTCGGGTAAGGAAGTTTATGCGAACCAGGCAACCCGGGATTTTCGGTTGCTGTTAACTGGCCTGGAAGTGAGTAAATCCTGGTTTGAATGGTGTATGGATTCACAGAATAATCGTAGCAATAAGCCACCAACTTTACGCCATCACTGTCAAGATCCATTACTTCCATATATTGACAACCGGGAATAGAGAGCAGCTCTGTCCCGTTCTCTTTAACAATTCTGGCATTGAAGGTATAGTAAGCATTGGTTTCGTCGTAAATGTAATATACATATCCGAGGCTCAATGAATTATCATTAGTGAAGAGGCCTTCCGAGAGATACTTCAGGTCATAGAGATAGTTGTTGGCCGGCACGCTAAGGTTTAAGGTCTTCCATAAGGTGTGATTTGTATTGTAAACCCTGCATTGAACCAGTGCTACATCCATCAGGTAGAATTTGTAACCGGAAACCGAAAGTTTGGTATAAGTGCCCGAATAGCTATAGCTGTTTTCAGTTGGGATCTGTCCGAAAACAATACCGGAGGATAATAAAAGCAGGCTTAAAAGTATTTTTTTCATGTTGATTCTTTGTTTTAGGAATTTATTGCTGAGTAAGTTGCAAATTTATCCGTGTCTCCGGAGTGATTAGTTATACTATTCCCGGATAATTGTGCAAGATTTTAAGGCTAATATTGTACTGATTGATGATAGTTTTATGTTTGCCAAAGATACCGGAATTAAAACAGCATTATGTCTGATTCAAGTTTAAATTCACCTGTCATTGGCACTTCCGGCCGGTTAGTGCTTCCCGATTTACTTAAGGGTGTTGCTGTGCTGCTGATGATTCAGGTTCATTTGACTGAGCTCTTTGCTAATCAGGAGTTCTATGATAGCTTTTTAGGCAAAGTTTCCCTTTTTTTTGGTGGCCCTCCGGCCGCACCGGTTTTTATGGCCGTAATGGGATATTTTATTGCAAAATCACTGTCTGGTACATGGCAGGGTGTCATGCGCGGGTTTAAGCTTATTCTTTATGGCTTTCTGTTGAATTGCGGACTTAACCTGAACCTGTTCTATCATATTTTCAAAGGCGAACTTTCGATAGATCCTTTGCCTTATGTTTTTGGTGTCGATATCCTTTTTCTTGCAGGAATAAGTGTAATTATCATTTCTCTTCTCCGCCCTTTCCTTCGCAACTCACTGTTAGGGTGGCTTTTTATAGTGATCATAGCCGCATCAGCCAGGTTATTTATCCCTGCAATTGCAGTGAATGATCCTTGGGTTACTTATCTGATGGCTTATATTTCAAGTGAAGCATGGTGGTCTTATTTTCCCCTGTTCCCATGGCTGGCCTATCCATTGGCCGGATATTGTTTTTATTTAATTTACGATAAATATTCCAAAGCTGAAATCCCGAAATCAAAACTGCTGATTACAGGTATGGCATTGTTGCTTGTACTTGCGGTTACAATTCAATACGGGCTTAATATTACGACCGATTTACAGCGCTATTATCATCATTCCATCATTTATTTTCTATGGGCTTTGCTCTTTCTTGGATTGTGGATTATCGCTTTTTATCTGATTCAGAAGGCTTTGGCCAACAATCCGGTGTTCACTTATCTCCAATGGGTTGGACGAAATGTAACAGCTTTCTATGTTGTTCAGTGGCTGATTATTGGTAATCTGGCCACAGCAATATACAAAACCGTCCCGGCAGGATTTTTATTGCTCTGGTTTTTGGGAATAACGATTGTT
>JBBQIQ010000216.1:0-5094 GCA_038325075.1 Bacteroidales bacterium
CATCATTCCAGAGTTTCAGAGTTTCAGAGTTTCAGAATTCCAGAGTTTCAGAATTACAGAATTTCATGGATAAAATAGAGTCAGGAAAAGTAGTATTAATCTGCTAATCCTCTAATCCACTAATCAGCTAATCTACTAATCTACTAATCAGCTAATCAGCTAATCAGCTAATCTACTAATCAGCCTAATCTACAAATCTGCTAATTTACTAATCAGCTAATCAGCTAATCATAATCAGCTAATCAGCTAATCTACGAATCAGCTAATCTACTAATCAGCTAATCCACTAATCAGCTAATAAAAATCAATCCTACCCTAAATACTTCCCCACAATCGGCATCCTTCGCCCCATGCCGAAAGCTTTAGGCGAAACTCGAAGGATCGGCGGCGTCTGGTAACGCTTCCATTCGTTCACATTCACCATAGGAAGCACGCGGCTTACAAGTGCGGGGTCAAATCCCATTTCTTCCAGTTCACGCGGGCCTTTCCGCTTTTCGATGTATTGATAAAGCAGCCTGTCTAACAAATCATACTCAGGGAGCGAATCACTGTCTTTCTGGTCAGGCCTGAGTTCGGCTGACGGAGGTTTGGTAATTGTACTCAGCGGGATGATCTCTTTATCCCTGTTGATATACTGCGCGAGCTGATAGACTTCCGTTTTGTAAACATCGCCGAGAACGGATAATCCGCCGCACATATCGCCATACAGTGTGCCATAGCCGACCGCCGCTTCACTTTTATTGCTGGTATTGAGCAGAATGTAACCAAACTTATTCGACATAGCCATTAGGATAACCGCCCTGGTGCGCGCCTGCAGGTTTTCTTCGGCCAGGCCAAACGGCAGGTCTTTGAAAAAAGGTTGAAGGCTGTGTTCAAATGCTTTATAAGCATCCTCAATGGAAATTAAATCGTGCGGACAACCCAGATTGATGGCCAGTTGACGGGCATCTTCGATGGAATGTCCGGACGAAAATTCAGAGGGCAGTAAAATTCCCCTGACATTTTCAGGACCAAGCGCTTCGGCTGCCAAAACCATAGTAACTGCTGAATCAATGCCACCAGATAAGCCCAGGATCGCTTTCTTAAAGCCCATCTTGCCGAAATAATCGCGCACCCCAAGCACAAGCGCAGCGTGAACCAGGCTGATGTCACTCACCGTTTCCGGGATGTGGATTTCCGCAGCCGGTGTGTTCTTATGCCATGATGAATCAATATCAACGATTCGAAAATCTTCAGAAAACAGGGAGAGCGATTCCCTTATATTACCGCCATCGTCACAAGCCATGGAGCCACCATCGAAAATCAACTCGGTTTGCGCACCCACATGGTTAACGTAAACAACCGGCATCTTGTATTTCAGGGCGTTCTCGCGGAGCACCTGCTTTCGCATCAGGCCCTGATGATAATTGAAAGGCGAAGCAGCAATATTAATCACCAGATCGGGTTGCTTCAGCGACAGTTCATCGAGCGGAAAGCGCTTATAAAGCGACACTTCGCCAATATTCCAGATGTCCTCACAAATGGTTACTGCCAGTTTTTTACCCATATAGTTTACGACGCTGTATTTTGTAGCCGGTTCAAAATAGCGGTACTCATCAAACACGTCGTAATTGGGCAAAAGACTTTTATAAGTCAGATGCTTTACTACTCCTTCGCAGAGAAACCAGGCCGTATTGAAAAGAGGTTTGCCCTTTCCGGTTTGGTTACGTGAGGGCCCGCCAACAATGGCAGCAATGCCATTGCATTCGGCTGCAATTATTTTTACTGCATCCTCCGACTTTTGAATAAAGTCTTCAAACTCCAGAAAATCGCGTGGTGGATAACCAGTGATGGACAACTCTGCAAATACAACAAGATCGGCGCCCGATTGTCTGGCAAGCCCGATGGATTCTATGATTTTTCTGCTGTTTGCGGCAAAATCCCCGATGTGATAGTTAAGCTGGGCCAGAGCAATTTTCATCAGTTAAATCTGTTTATCTGCTTCAAAAATGAGAAAATCTGTTAAAACATCACCGCAAGACTGAGTTCAATAAAATTGGGTACCCCTTTGTGTTCGCGTGCCGGATACACTGAATTATCACCCTTAAGGGCATTGGAGAAGCCGTTGTTGAAATTGATGCCGGCTACAAAAGCAAGGGAATTGTCAAACGGATACTCCACGCCTGCGCCGACAATCATTGAAGCTTTGAATAACCTGGTCTGGGAATCAACTGCTCTGAAATCCGTTGTTTGTGAAATCTGGCCGGGTTCAATAAATACATCTTTCCCTTTTGAACTCAGCCTTATACTGCCGCCAAGCCCAATCTGGCCAAAGAATCTGAAACCATTGATTTCGTTGGTTTTCATTTTGATCAAGGCTGGAATTTCGATGTATTTAAGCCGGTAGTTGCGGATTAATTCCCCGGGAGCCCCACTACGCACCTCAGGATAGGTAAGTTTCCCGTTCTGAAAATTAAAATTAAATCCGCTCACAAAGGCATAATTTTCCGCAAAATAGAATTCGGCGACCAGGCCCCAGCCAAATCCGGCTACAATACCCTCGTTGTTATAGCCATCCTGATCGGTTTTCAGCCAGCCAAGATCAGGGGCGATTTTTGCACCCAGAATGACACTTTTGTATTGAGAAAATGCGGGTTGTGTCACTACAATCATCATTGCACTGAAAAATACTATTTTTAAGTTATTTGATTTCATAGGATTTTTTTTTAGAAACAGAGCGTTATTTTGTGGGAATTCTACCAAAAGTTCCCTGTTTTACCTGAATGTCAGGATTTGCGAAATTACAAAAAAACAAGCACTTCTTCAACAGAAAGATATCGGAAAACAGGATTGAAATCCGATAATTTGAATTACCTTTGTATAATCATAAAAAAGAAACATAATGAAAAAGTACATTTTAATTATTGCAACACTTCTGATTGGCAGTGTTGCATTCGCCCAAATTCCCGGATTCACCATCGGCCCGAAAGTTGGCGCATCATTTTCGAAATTCACTACTGACAAGGATCAGATTAAGGAAGAAATGAAAAGCACATTCTATTTTGGTGCCTTTGCCCGACTTGGCAAGAAAGTCTATCTGCAGCCGGAATTTCTGATTATGAGCAGAAACGGACTACTGAAAGACGAGAATATTTCAGGAAGTACGAACACGCTTAAAATACGTTCTATTGATGTACCGCTGATGTTTGGTGTAAAGGTTTTAGATCTTAAAGCCGCCAATGTCAGGGTTATGGCAGGCCCGGTGGCTTCGCTGATCGTCAGCAAATCAATCAACAGTGAAAACTGGGATGAAGCGATTAATAAAGACGACATCCGCAATGCCAACTGGGGCCTGCAATTTGGCGCCGGTGCCGATGTGCTCTTTTTAACCCTCGACCTAAGGTATGAAATCGGAATGAATGATCTTTCGAAACTTGAGGGTTTCAGTCTTAAGAATAATATGTTTACCGTCGGCCTGGGCTGGAAGATACTTTAAGAAACTACGCAGCGTTATTATACCCCTGGCTCAGAATGTCAGGGGTTTTTTGTTTTTTTGCATTAGCATCCTGAATCTTTTATTTACTGAACAATCCTGATGAAATTTCCGAAAACTCCGATAACCATTGCCACTGTTGCGCTGCTCCTGCTTTTATCCTGTAATGAAACCGGCTCCAGTTCCGGGAAAAAGACCGGGCAGGCTGCCGGAGAAAATACAACCACCCTCTCAAAAGGAATCCATCGTTATGAAAAAGCTTTGTTTGGTATTCCGCAGGATCGTTTTCGGGCAGGCATCATTGAAATTGCAGGTGAATACAAGGTTTTTCTGGGCGGTAACCAACTTTCGCCCGATGCCATAAACCAGTTGCAGGCATTTGTGACCGACAACCAAAATCAGGAAGTCTATGCCGAATGTCTAAAACGTTTTCCTGATCTGTCGGGACTTACAGTGGAACTTGAAAATGCATTTGTTCGCATCAAAAGTGAAATCCCTGATTTTGTGGTGCCGGAGATTTACACTTATGTCAGCGGATTTGATTTTCAGTACCCTGTTAAATATGCTGATTCGGCGCTGATCATTGCCCTCGACATGTACCTTGGAAGCGATTATGCAGGATATCCAAACCTGGGCATACCGCTCTATATTTCTGACAGGCTGACACCAGAGCATATATTACCGGATTGCATAAAGGAAATTTCGATGCCACTCATCAAAAGCAATAAATCGCCGGTTTTGCTCGATGCCATGATTGAAGAAGGCAAGACACTCTGGTTTACCGACCTTATGTTGCCCAATACCGATGATAATCTGAAGATAGGGTTCACCCGAGCCCAGCTTGCATGGTGCGCCGACAATGAACAAAATATCTGGAGTTTCCTGATCGAGAATGAGTTGCTTTACTCAACCGATGCCAGATCGATGAGTATGTTTATGACCGACGGGCCTTTCACCGCATCTTTTTCGCAGGAATCGCCTTCGCGAACCGGTGCATGGCTTGGATGGCAGATTGTTAAAGCCTATGCGAAGAATAATAAATCCGGGCTTAAGGAATTAATGTCAAACGTAAATTCGCAGGAGATTCTGGAGAAATCGGGTTACAAACCGGGGAAGAAATAATCAGAGTTTCAGGTCGCGCAATTGCATCCTCAGATGAGACTTTCTGAGCACATCCGATCGTTCGGGGTTGTTCATAATACCCCAGTTAGCAATTTCATCAAGCATCCTGAAACAACCCACACACATTCCATCCTCATCAAGGCGGCACACTTTACGGCAGGGTGATTTTGGTTCGCTGGTATTCTTTTCGTTCTCCACAGCACATTTCATTGGCTCTATTAAACCTGCCGGATTTGAAAATGTTCAACCGTCTTCATTTAATATGTGAGGGGTTGTTAAACCTGTAGAATCCGGAAGCCGGATATATCACGTTTTGCAACAATAATAAAACAATCCTTGTGTTTATCACGGCTCCTGATCGGCCGAGGCTAAGTGCAGGCGGGCAATTGGGAGCAATCAGCTTTCAAACGAGTGAAATTATGAACGAAGATACGAAATTTCAATGTAGCAATATCTGCCCGATTGCATTTAGCCTTTGTTGGCAACTGGGCGTTTTTCTG
>JBBQIQ010000217.1:0-5053 GCA_038325075.1 Bacteroidales bacterium
CATGTTTGAATGAAATCCAATAATCATATCGCTCACCAACATGGCCGCAACCGGTATAAGAAAAGCCAGGTCTTTACGTTTCATAAAAGTCCCACCAAATAATGCGATTGCAGCAATCGGGGTAAAATTGGGCCAGTGGGGAATAAGACGCATCAAAGCTCCTGTAAAGATCATCACGATTACAATGTACAATTTTGGAGTAAGTTCAATTTTTTTCTTTTTTTTTATTTTTAATGGATTTTCGATTTAAAGAAAGTTAAAAGCAATGGATTTATCATCTCCGGAAACACCAGTTGTGATAATTCACAAACATAAATCTGTTGTTAATCCAGATGATTCATAGTTATTAGTGAAAGCTTCCCGTTAACTTAAAGGTGTTTTTATTTCAACTGTGTTTTTTCAGGTTTTTATACAAACAATTGGTTGAGTCGCAAATATGGCAGGTATAGTCATTGTGTTTCACATCGTGCCCAATACCAATAATTCCGCTTACCGATTTAATTGGCTGCATTAAACAACTGTGTGATAGTGTAACAAAACTGAAATTCTGATTTAAGAGACTAAATAATTTTT
Organism: Bacteroidales bacterium; assembly: GCA_038325075.1. GTDB lineage: Bacteria > Bacteroidota > Bacteroidia > Bacteroidales > Lentimicrobiaceae > Lentimicrobium. The sequence continues at coordinate 574 of JBBQIQ010000217.1, forward strand.
TCTGTTGATCTACAGTCCACCCGCAATAGCCGGGGCTATATCTGTTAGTTATTTTTAAGCCTTCACTTTCCATTTCCAGCCTGAGCGATTGCTGAACCAGGTCCATGGCACTTTCGACCACAAGCGAGCCGAATAAGTCGTACACATATCCTTTCAGCATATCCCCATCTTCCATATACTGTCTCGACATCTCGTGGATTTTATCGCCAGCCGTGCATATAAATACCGCAATTCTGCTGCTTCGCTTAAGCTTGTTGAAAACTATTTTTTTAACATCAAAGTTCACACCCCCTATGGCTATTTCCTGCATTTCCTGATTAAATGTCAGCGTATCGAACACCTGGTAACCTCCCTTAATCTGAAATATCTGTTTGCCTTGTTCAAAAAGGGTATCAAGATATTCGTGCATAAAAAAAGCATAATCCGACTCACCACCCAAAAGAGGAATAACATCTTCGCGGGTTAGCGTAAGATCGTTAAATGGAATCTCTTTTATGTTTATTGTATTCAATTTTGTGATTGATTAAAATCTGTAACTGCCTGATAAAAAGCATCAATATTTGCTATAGGAACATTGGGAGGCGTATCACATCCGGAGGAGATTACAAAATTATTGTATCCCCTGGTTTTTTGTAAAAGTTCAGTTGTGGAACGATACAATTGCCCGGGGCTCATCATTTTAAACATATTTACCGGATCGAGATTTCCCATGGCGATTACGCCCGATGGAATTTCGGCCAGGGCATCAACCATAGTAATGGCATTTCCAAAATGCAGGCCCTGCGCGCCTGTCGAAACCATCGACTTTGTTAAATGCCCTTTATTTCCGCAGTTATGCAGAATTATCATAAAAGTTTCATCCTGCAACTGAGTTACAATTTGCCTGATATATTTAGAAGAGAACTCCTCGCACATATCTTCCGATAATAATCCGGCAGCGGGCTCAGCAATTATGATTCCATTTACCCCGGTTTCTTTAAATGCGCGTATATATTTAATTATAAACTCATTACATTTTTCAAGAAGTTTTTCGATAACATCAGGTTCAATAAAAAGCGAAGTCATTAACTCCGTCATATCAAAAAGCCGGCCGGCCAAAGAAACGGGACCTATGCAACCGGCAAATACAGGTTTATCGGTGATGTTTTGTGCTGCCAAACGGGCTGCCAGTAAATACTCCTGAATCCGTCCGGCGTCCAGGCAAGGCACTGTCAGATTATCAACAGTTTCAGCATCGGAAACTAATCGTCCCGTAACGGTGGGGACTTCGTGTTCCGGAAGGTTTATGGTTGAGCCAAATGCCTCTGCCTCAACGGTTAAATCCATAATAATAGTAGCTGCATCAGCCGGGTACTTTTTATCCAGTGCATCAATAGCCTGAAAATGAATTTCTCCGTTTGTAACAGCCTGTTTTACCGTTTTTCCTATCAGATCAATGCCCGGATTAGTCATAATTGGTATTGCATACCGTTTCGTTGCGGCAAGCAATTCAACTATCCATTCTGTGTTTGTTTTCATGTTTTATACTTTGAAGAAAAAATGAACCATAACTGCTTCATTTTTGTTTAAGATTATGCAACTGACTTTTCCAGGAATTCAACAGCACCCTGAGGATCAGCAGAATAGAAAGTGGCGCCTATTTTTTTGCAGAAATCATGTGATAAGGGTGCCCCACCGACCAATATTTTATTATCGGGATAATGAGCTTTGATTTGCTTTACAATGACTTCCATATTCACCATGGTGGTTGTAAGCAGCGCCGATAATCCGATCACACAGTCAGGATGTTGGTTAATAGCTTCCAGAAATTTTTCAGGCTTTACATCCACACCCAGGTCAATTACTTCCCATCCGGAACCTTCTATCATCATGGCTACCAGGTTTTTGCCAATATCATGCAAATCACCCATAACAGTTCCTATTACGAATACACCTTTGCGTTTGACTTCTCCGGAAGTAAAGAATGGCTTAATGTGCTTCAAAGCCGCAGACATAGCTTTAGCCGCAATCAGCATTTCGGGAACAAAAGCTTTTCCATCGGAAAATTTTTTCCCTATGCGACCCATGCCCGGTATTAAGGCATCATTTAAAATAACTTCAGGTTTTATTCCTGCTTCAAGTGCTTGCTGACACAACTCATCTGCTCCATCCATTCCTTTCATAGCGGGTGGATAAGGCGATAATTTGTTGATTTTCCCCGATTCAACAGCAAGTGATAACTTTTCAAGTAGTTCATTCATAGCAATTGGTATTTAAATTTTTTTGTTTTTATGGGTTCTAAACATTCGATTTACTGATAATTTCATATTTCTCAGCAACGGTATAACTTATTAAAATCATCAGGATTGAACTGCTTCAATCACTTGTTTTATCTTCCTGATATGCTCAGGATTTGTCCCGCAACAACCTCCGACTGCTGAGGGTGAAAGTGCCAGAAGTTCAGTTAAATTTGAAGCAAACATCTCAGGGGATTCAGAATAACATATCGCGCCATCGTGAAGATGAGGTTCCCCTGCATTTGCTTTTAGCAATAAATGTACGGTGTTGGACACGCTTCTGAACTCTTTAGCCAGATCAATCATTTTCAGTATTCCATTGCCACAATTTGATCCGACCAGCAGAGCATTTGCTGCTTGCATTGATTCAACAAAATCCCTAACACTGACGCCCATCATCGTTTTGTGGCCATCGGGTGTATTGCTGAATGTCATGGAAGCAAAGAATGGAAGATCAGAATTTTCCTTTACAGCATTAATTGCACATTGTATTTCCTGAAGGTCGGTAAACGTTTCGAGCATAAATCCATCAACGCCTGCATCGGCCATGGCTTTAACCTGTACAGCGAACGAATCGGTCATTTCCTGATCCGTTATATCGCCAAAAGGCTCTAACATCAAACCACTTGGGCCAATGGATCCGATAACAAACTTAACTTCAGGTTTAACAGAAATGGCATTTCGCGCACCCCCGAAATTCAACTCATAAGCCTGGGTATCGAGATTAAAAGCTTTCAGTTTCAATACTGACCCTCCAAATGTGTTAGTGAGTACAGCATCGGATCCTGCCGCGAAATAAGATGAAGAAATTTCTTTAATTACTTCAGGATGGGTTGTATTCCAAAGCTCCGGACATTCGCCTGCAACTAAACCACGTGCAATTAATTCGGATCCGGTGGCACCATCGAGGATCAGTATTTTACGGCTTGCAATTCTTTCAGTAAGTGTCATAATGCTGTTTTTCTATTTGTGTTTTCTAAAACTTCAACCTAAATTCCGGCTACATTTTTTCAGTCTAACCACATTCTCAATTGCTTTTAAATACGTCAGTATTTTCGCCGTCCCAATTAATCCCGATTCCCAAAGGTATTTTTTGTTATCCTGAGCATTGAATTTGTGGGTATTTGTTTTGGTCATCCTTTGGCTTTCAGGAAATTTAGCTACATCAGTATTGGGTATAGTCGCCGCCTTCTCCATATCAAAGGATTCTATTACTGAAATACACTTGATAAGCCTTTAGTTTGCCAGACAATCTGTCGTTTGGTAGCCAAGATGTATCGAGGCCAATTCCAAATAATCCTGCTTTTGTCATAACTTATCTAATTAAACCATTTCATAATTTCATCAGCAATCAACCCGTGTCCCAATTCGTTAGGATGGTTTACCTGAGCCATATATTTGCTGAGATTTTCCTTGTTTGCATAAAGAAATTCAAAAGCTTTGTAACTATCAACAAGCCCTACCTGGTTTTCCCTGGCAAGTCTGATAATCTGATCGGCATGCTTTTTTAATTCATTGTCAGGAGAATCGTAATTGACCCTTTGATCGGGCGAAGGAGTTAACAGTATTACTTTAATGTTTTGCTTCTTTGCCTGTTTGATCATTTTATCCCATGCTTTGTACGACTCGTCTAATCCCACGCCAAGGTCATTCAATGCATAATCAATAAAAAGCACATCAGGTTTAAGGATTAATACATCCTTTTTAAAGCGTTTGGCTCCCTGAACAGAATTCTCGCCACCTACAGCTGTTGTCATAATATTTATGACGGCGAAAGAGTAATGATCTTTCAATTTTTTCAACAACAAATAAGGATAGGAAGCTAATGTATTGACTTCTGGTGTTTTAAAATATCCGGCCGGCACACTATGTCCATGAAACACTAAATTGATTGTTCTGTTTTTCGGCCATTCTATAATTAATTCCGATTTCAGTCCACTTAAATAAATGGCCGGATCAACAATTACTGGCTGAACCATTTGTCCATGTACCATCATCGCAAAAAGCAACAAAGGGGGAAAAAGTACTTTCTTCATTTTAAAAAATTAAATGACTCTATGTTAAGTAGTCCAGACAATCCAACTTTAGTCATGATCCTATTTTTTCATTGCAAATACCCTCACAGGCCCTATCAGCCCCGATTTCAATAATTTTGAATCTTTACTGTAATGCTTCCAGGTGGTAAACGTAAACCGTTTCGATTG
>JBBQIQ010000218.1:0-5008 GCA_038325075.1 Bacteroidales bacterium
AATTACAAACTTGAGCAATGCCACCGTGAGAATGATGCATTTCACATTGTTAAACCAGTCACTTTTGTCACCAGTATGAAATCTTTGAGCCTGCGTTTGTGGGATGAAGAGCGAAGGCAATTAGTGAGTTACCGGCAGGCGGCAGGGTAAGGCATTCCATTTCATGGTAAGCAGTAGTTTTTTTGGGAAAGTGTTAAAGTGCTACCTGAAATATCCGGATTTGTAGATATTCCGAAATATAGATGTATCTTTGATTGTCTTTTTACCATGAAAAGAGCCCTTTATTTTCTCCTGCTTTTTGTCACCCTGCAGTTGTGCCTGGATGAAACCCTTTCGCACTTCGACCTGAACGGACAGGTTGACCTGAAAGGAAATTCTGCTTTAGCTTTAATAAACTTTCATCTTCAGAATTGCCATGATCATTTGTGGGTTGTTTCTTCAATTCCGGTTATAAAGACCTGTAACGCAGAATTCCCGTTTTTTTGCAATATATCTGTGCATTTTGTTCTGCCCGATTTTACCTTTTCCATCTGGCAGCCACCCAAATCAGGGTTGGCTTGATTCTTTCTCTCAGTTTAATAATTCAGTTGCAAACTGTTTTTATTCCGTTACTTAGTCAAATATATTCTTAACAATAGGTAATCTGCGGGGCAATGATTCTGCGGGTTGCCAGCAAAAAATAAATTATGGAAAAAGAAGCTAAAACTTATGTGTGGGGGATTCCCACGAGATTGTTCCACTGGATGTTGGTTATTTCATTGGTTGGTGCTTACATCGCCGAAGAGGATTTTCTCACCCTGCACGTATCATTTGGTTATACAGCAGGCCTATTGATCTTTTTTCGCCTGTTTTGGGGCCTTATCGGGCCTAAGTATTCCCATTTTCGTGATTTTCCGGTCGGAATAAAATCACAGACAGCCTTTACCAGGAGTTTGGGTAAACCGGGAAAAATCTACACAGGGCACAATCCACCTGCATCCCTTGTTATGCTTGGTATCATGTTCATGGTAATTCTGGTTGCTTTATCAGGAACGCTCACCCTTAACCAGGAAGGTGGTCAGGGCTTGTTAAAATCGCTAACCCTGCCCGCCGGAATAGAATTCAAAGAGATTCATGAGGTTAGCGTTCAGATTTTGATTGGATTGGTAATCCTTCACCTGATAGGGTTAATAGCTGATTTGGTAATGCATAAATCCCCAGGTGTTCTGAAATCAATGTTTACGGGCTACAAATCAGGGGTAGAAGCAGAAGATTCAGGAATGAGCGGTTTTCAGAAGCTATTTTCATTAATTTGGATTGTGGCTCCACTTGTGGTTTTTTACATGACCATCACCGGACCACCTGTTCAGCTAAAGGATGGCGGGAAAGAAAATGAATCAACCGGGGTGTACGGGAATGATGGTGAAGAAGAAGATGATTAGTGAGCTAAACAAGGGTTTGGGAAATATCTGAAGTTACGGGAGTTCCGACAGTCTTTTTGCCTGTAGGGATGTCTTACATATACCGGTAACAAAAGGGGTTGTCATTCCTGAAGAAACAATACTGTGAACCCTAACCGGCAGCAAATAATTGACTGCCGGTTAAGATTTTAACATTGGCCTGACGTCTGTGCGAACACAACCTGATTTTAATCTTTTTGGCCGCCTGGCTGGAGAAGAACGGGCTCAACTTCAGAAACTCCTGGTTACCTGAATGTAGAATCTGTTAAATAGATACCGGGTATCATAAGTGCCCTCATAGTAAAATGAACAGGCCAGTTTCTTTATTATTTTCCAGTTCAGACCAATTTCACCGGTATGCTGCATCAGGTTTGTTCCCGAATTCAGGTATTTGTAGTCAATAAAACGATAGGTGAAGGTTCCGCTTAATTTTCCCCTAACCAGATCACGCGAGAGGCTCAGGCCGAAAATATTTCCGTTAAGATAGCCCGTTCCGAGCAATGTAGCTGAAAGGGTAGCGGAAATATCAACAAAAGGAATCTGGCTGTATGTCGCATAAGCGTAGAGGTTTTTCGAAGCCTGAGGGTCGCTTTTCCTTATCCGGTAACCTCCGGTAGCACCGACAGATAATTTCTTCATCGGGCGGTAGCTTACCTGTAGCAGATATCCCTGTTGTGTCTCTGATTCAAGCAATTGCTCAATAAAGCTCTTGTAAGTTTCGTAATAAATAATATTCTGGCGTGAACTGTAGGATAATGACATGGTAAGGTTGCGAGTGAACCGATACCTTAACGATAGATAGAGGTTTGATAATTTGGGTGTATTATTGGTGACCTTCAGGGTATCAGTTGCTGAAAAGGTGCTGTCAATTTTTAAATTATACCGGTAAAGGTCAAACTCAGCGGAACTGAAAAAGCTCAGATTTTTTACCAGGGTATTGGAGTGCTGGATGTAGGCAAAACGCCTGTCGGTAATACCCGAGTTCTTTTGTTCAATAAAGGCAAGGGTAGTTTGCACATTCACCTTGCTGTAGGTATGTTCGTGATTGACAAATGCCCCATACTGTAACAATGAAGTGTTGAACCCATAATCTTTATAATCTGGTCTTGATCCTGCCAGAATACCGGTAGTAATTGAGTTGGTTTTTAATTCGAACTGAATCCCATCCACGGCACCCATGTTGGAAATCTTCGGGTTTATTTTTCTTCCGGCGTATATTGTGGCATTTTTGCCGATTTTGTAGTTTAGGGAGAGATTGTAAATCTTCAGGCCATTGAATATGTTATTTTTAATCTCGCCCCAATGCTTGTTCTTGTGTGCAAAAGAAATGTATGTTTCTGCTGACAACCTGGAATCGCCGATGTTTTTAGCATTCAGTGAAAAAGTGTACCGCATTCTTAATGAGTTCCCTGATGGGGTGTTTGACAAATTGGTATAGGAAGCGATCGCAAGCCTGCCGCTGACTGCCTGTTTCCTGGGAGGTGCCAAAGCATCTGATTTCTGAAGTGAATCTTTGACAATGGTCTTACCGGGTTCGGTTAGCTGATTATTAACTGTTTCATTGGTTTTCCCGGCCTCCTTTTGTTTGCCTGAGGAAGGCTTGCTTCTGGTAAAAACACGGTCGGAAGTTGTGAATTTTTTTTGAACCACAGGAGTGCAGACGCAGGAAATTGAAGAGAGCTTACTTACTTTAAGAGCTGGCTGATATTTCCCATCCACCATCATAAAAAGGGTATCGCCTTCTGCAATATTTTCCGTTGATGTAAATTTTACATAGACATTCTGGGATGTAACGTACGAAACAACCCCTTCGGCCCCATTCCGCAAATTCTGGCCTTTCAGTACCAATGCGGAAAGCGCCACAAGCATAAATATCAGAAGTCTCTTCTTCATAAGCTGCATCTTAATTTTGCCTGAATTCCTGCCTGTTCATTTTCTTTTTGCTATCACCATCCGGATGGCAATTATAACAGGCATCGCTGTTGTACGAATAACCACTCACACCCTGGTGTTGCTGATTCATTTCAGACTGGCTGTGACATTGGAAACAACTGAAAACAGCATAGTTCGCCGGATTGGTATGGCAGTCGCTGCAGGTATTCCATTCACCGTTATGTTGACCGGAGTATATAGGAAAGTACTGATTGTCATGATCAAAAGTTGATGGCTGCCATGCTGTTTGCGTATGGCACATGATACAATCTGTCGGAAATTGAGCCGAGGCATGCGGCGGATTGTTGGTCTGGTTATAATCACTCTGATGACAACCAACGCAGGTATTTGGGGTGCTGTTGTAATTATTGTTGTGGCAATCATCGCAATTACTGATTGAGGTGTGTGCACCCTGTATCACGTAATAATTATTGTGATTGGGGAACAATGCCGGGTTCCAGCCGGGATTGGTGGTGTGGCAGGTAAGGCATTCTGTTGATAGGTTCAGTGCCGTATGGCTTGGATTGCTTGTTTGATTGTAGTTGTTGGTATGACATCCGCTGCATGTATTGGGCGTTGCATTGTAATTGCCATTGTGGCAACCGGCGCAATTGTTGGCAACAACAGCATGGCCTCCTGTTAACGGGTAATAATTGCTATGAATGGGAAAAATTGCCGGATTCCATCCGGGATTTGTTGTGTGGCAAGTAGCACAATCCGTTGGAATTCCCAGGGCTGTATGATTCGGATTGACAGTTTGACTGTAATTGTTCGTATGGCAACCATTACATGTATTGGGCGTGGTATTGTAATTCCCGTTATGACAAACAACGCAATTATTGGCAATTACAGAATGTCCCCCGGTTAATGGGTAAATATTTTCATGGATCGGGAAAGTGGCAGGTTGCCAGCCGGGTTCGGTTGAATGACATGTTGCGCAGGTATTCGGAATCCCGATAGCAGTATGATTTGGATTTGTGGTCTGATTATAGGCAGTAATATGACAATCGCTGCAGACAGTTGAAGTACCTGCATAACCATTGGCATGACAATTTTCGCAAGTTGTGGTCACATGCGCTCCGGTAAGCGGGAAAGCAGTCGTATTGTGATTGAAACCAGCCGAAGCGTCACCGGTCGGATGGCAGGCAAAACAGGCAGGACTGTTGTAAGCATAACCTCCAATTCCCTGATGTGCATCATCCGTATCCGGTTGGTTGTGCTCGTGGCAATCAGTGCAACTGAAAACGGCGTAATTTGAAGCATTTGTATGACAATCAGCACAGGTATTCCATTCGCCATTATGCTTTCCTGAATAAATCGGGAAATACTGCCCGTCATGATTGAAAGTGGAAGGTGTCCATGCATTTTCAGTGTGGCATTCCAGGCAGGTGGTCGGGAACTGGGCTGAAGCATGTGGAGGATCGTTGGTCTGGTTGTAGTCGTCGAGGTGGCAGCCAACGCAGGTGTTGGGTGTGGAATTGTAATTCCCGTTGTGACAATCAGCACAGTTATTGGAAATCGCTGCATGTGCCCCGTTCAGCGGATAGTATTGGTTGTGGGTAGGGAAGGTAGCCGGTTGCCAGCCAGGTTGGGTGGTATGACAGGTGGCACAGGTATTCGGTATCCCAAGTGCATTG
>JBBQIQ010000219.1:0-4974 GCA_038325075.1 Bacteroidales bacterium
TGAATTGAGGTTTGAGATGTTTGAGTGACCCTTAGCGAGGACGCTAAGGGGAGTTTTTTGAGAGGAGCGTAATTTCCAGGGAAGCCGAAAAAATTGTTGATTGGAAAAATGGAATGTTGGAAGATTGAAAGATGGGAATAATGGAATAATGGAAGAATGGAATAATGGAAGAATTAATCCTGTTAATCTTTTTAATCCTTTCTCAAATCTAATAAAATACAGAATACATTGATAAATATTGGGTGTGTGGAAGTTCTCAAATTGGCAGCCCTTAGCGAGGACGCCAAGGGTAGTTTTTAAAGAGAGGAGTGTAATTGCTCAAATTTTGGTGGCCCTTAGCGAGAACGATAAGGGTAGTTTTTAAAGAGTGGCGGAGCGGAGTTTCCCGGGAATCCGAAAAAAATGTGATTGGGAAAATGGAATGTTGGAATAATGGAAGATTTAATCCTGTTAATCCTGTTAATCCTGTCTCAAATCTCTCTGGTGTTTGTTAACTTTGTCGGCTAATAAAACCCTGGATGGAGAATATAATTTCAGTAAGTTACCTGGCACTATTCATCATCATCAGCCTGGGACTTGTGGTAGGTCGGGCCAGATTCAAAGGATTCTCCCTCGATATTTCCGCGGTGATCTTTATTGCCATGTTGCTGGGTCACTTCGGGTTCAGACTTCCTTCCGAATACCAATATATCGGCCTTTTGCTTTTTATTTTCACTATAGGAATACAATCGGGTCCCGGTTTTTTCAGGAGTTTCAGGCAATACGGCAAGCATCTTTTTATTATTGCCACCATCATCATTGCCAGCGGTGCAGTAATTACCTGGGGTCTCACAGCGTTTTTATCCATCGACAAAGCATTGGCTGTCGGCCTGTTCAATGGCGCTATGACAAGTACTCCGGGTCTGGCTGCAGCCGTTGAAGTAAGTGGTTCTCCAATGGCCTCTATCGGTTATGGCATCGCATATCCGTTCGGGGTGATCGGTGTGGTTTTGTTTGTTAGCCTCCTGCCCAAAATTCTCCGTGTTGACTTTAAAAAGAGTGAGGAAGAATTCGCGCAAAGCGTCCGCCAGAGCTATCCTGAGTTTATCCCCGGTAATTTCAGGGTGGATAATCCCAATATTAACGGCAAATCACTCAAAGACCTGAAATTCAGGACTGCGACCAAATGTGTAATTTCCAGGGTTAAGCATAACGGTTTAACCGTTACCCCTTCGAGAGATACTATTCTCTATTCCGGCGATGTGATCAGGGCGTTGGGAACAGCCGAAGATCTGGAGAATGTAAAACTGCTGATCGGCCCTTCAACAGACGAAGTGCTTGAACTCGACAAAGGCCACGATGTGCAATGGGTTCTGGTCACAAGCAAGAATGTGGTTAACAAACCTTTACAGAAATTAAACCTGGGGGCAAATTACGATGCCACCGTGGTGCGCATCCGCAGGAGCGGCATAGAACTAAGGCCAATGCATTATACCATGCTTCGGTTCGGCGACCGCCTTATGGTGGCTACCAGCAAAGAAAGCATGCGACAGGTCGTAAAATTACTCGGAAACGATGATAAGCGCCTTTCCGAAACCGATTTTCTGCCCATCACCCTGGGAATTGTGATTGGCATTTTGGTTGGTATGATTAAAGTGCCTGTTTTCGGGCTCTTTAACTTTAGTCTTGGCATCACAGGTGGTGTGCTGGCTTCAGCCCTGGTTTTGAGCGGTATCGGCAAAACCGGTCCCATTATATGGTCGATGTCGAGCAATGCCAACCAGCTCTTCCGAGAGCTTGGCCTGCTGATGTTCCTGGCCACAGTAGGTTGTGAAGCCGGTGGACACATCGCGGAAACCTTTAAGGAATACGGAACAGATCTGATCATGGGCGGGGCTGCCATTACACTGCTACCGCTTATCATTGCTTTTATAACCGGACGCTATTTTCTGAAGATGAATTTTCTTACCCTTATGGGGGTTATGACTGGTGGTATGACCAGCACCCCCGGCCTGGCAGCCATCAATACCCAATCCGAAAGTGGTATTGCCCAGGTCTCTTATGCGGCTGTTTACCCTATGGCTTTGGTGCTGATGATCGTATTTTCGAATATCCTTTTTAAACTTCCGGTGTTTTAATTTAATAGCACTTCTTCAAACAACGGTTCATAATTTTTACCCTTGATTCAGGCAGGTCATATAAGAAGTTATGATGTTGGGGGTTGCCCTTGTTGGGGAAGTAAGTTGGAATAATGGAAGGAGGGAATGATGGAAGTGGGAATAATGGAAGATTTAATCCTGTTAATCCTGTCTCAAATCTAATAAAATGTAGAATATATTGATAAAATACTGGGTGTATGGGAGTTCTCAAATTTTGGTAGCCCTTAGCGAGGACGCTAAAGGTAGTTTTTTAAAGAGAGGAGTGGAAGTTCTCAAATTTTGGTAGCCCTTAGCGAGAACGATAAGGGTAGTTTTTAAAGAGAGGTTACTAATAAAATCCAATTTTACTTTGAAATTTAAGCTTTAGACTTTGAGCTTCTACATCTCAATATCCAGGTTTAACTGGTCTTTCAGGTTCCGGATTTCAGGTGCATTGCGGGCCATTGCCTCAAACTTCTCAGTATCGGTGTAAGGTTTGCGGTCTTCAGCCGGTTTGTCAGAGACGACTGTCTCAATTGAAATGGTTGTATTTTTAAGCCTTTTACGCAGAAACAAGGTCATTTCAGCCCGGTGATTAAAGACTTCGCCGTCCTGTATCCGGTTATCAACCGTAACAATGACCCTGTTGTCCTCAATAAGTACCGGAACCCTGCAGGTAAGCGTAGTATAGAAGTTGGGCAGATTCATCGCAATCGCGGAGGCCATTTCCTGCCATATACTTTCCAGATCAGCCTGGGTAAAGGCTTCCGATTGCTCAGGCAATACTTCCTCTGCTGCTTTGACTGCTTCTGCAGGTTCGTTCACTACACTCTTCAGTCCCGAACTCATCAGGTTGCCCAGATTGAGTCCGGTATAACTCTGAGGGGCTGCAGAAGGCGGAGTTTTTACTGGTTGAGATGCCGGTGGAACAACAGGCAGAGGTGCATTGATTGTCTGTGAGTGCAGTGGTACGGTTGGTTCTTCTACTTTAGCAGCAGCATCCTCTTTAACAGGGCGCACGATGGGTTGAGCAGGCAAAGCCTCCTTTACCGTTAATGGCGCTGCGGCAGGCTTTGAAAGCGCTGCCGCCTCAGGATTTGATAGAATACACAACTGCATCAGCGCTATTTCGAGGTGGAGCCGCTTGTTGTTGCTGTTTCGGTAATTAATGTCATATTCGTTACAGATATCAAGTGCCTTAAGCAGAAAACCCGGACTGCACTGTGCTGCCTGTTGCAGATATTGATTCCTGATATTTGCGCTGGTATCAAGAAGTTTAACAGTTTCTTTATCCTGGCTTACCAGCAAATCCCGGAGGTGTTGACCAAGCCCGGTAATAAAATGCTGTCCTTCGAAACCGTTGTCCATAATTTCATTAAAAGCCAGCATTGAGCTGCCAATATCCCCGGCCAGTATATAGCTGGTGATCCTGAAATAATAATCGTGATCGAGTACATTCAGGTTTTCAATAACCTGTTTGTAAGTGAGTTTGTTGCCGGCAAAACTGACCAACTGATCGAACATTGACAGAGCATCACGCAGGGCGCCGTCGGCTTTCTGGGCAATCACATGCAGGGCATCGGCTTCGGCTTCAATATGTTCACGTTGTGCTACAAAAGCCAGGTGGCCGGCAATATCTTCCACACTGATCCGCTTAAAGTCGAAAATCTGGCAACGCGATAAGATCGTGGGCATAATCTTATGCTTCTCTGTGGTAGCCAGAATAAACTTGGCATAAGCCGGAGGTTCTTCAAGTGTTTTCAGGAATGCGTTGAATGCCTGGGCCGACAGCATGTGAACCTCATCGATGATATAGACCTTGTACTTCCCGGCCTGAGGGGGGATACGCACCTGATCAACCAGATTGCGGATATCATCCACCGAGTTGTTCGAAGCTGCATCAAGCTCATAAATGTTGAAGGAAGAAGATTTATTGAATGAGAGGCAATGGACACATTGATCGCAGGCCTCCCCTTCCGGGGAAATATTTTCGCAGTTGATGGTTTTGGCCATGATACGGGCGCAGGTAGTCTTACCAACGCCCCTCGGGCCTGTAAACAGGAATGCCTGCGCAATTTGCTGGTTGCGGATGGCATTTTTCAGGGTGTTGGTAATTGAATTCTGTCCAATAACCGTTGCGAAAGTGGCCGGACGGTATTTGCGTGCCGATACAATAAAACTGTCCATTCTGGTCTGTCTCTTTTTGGGATGTCAAACCTACATGAAATTTCTGAATATTTTTATGAAAAAGATGAAAATCCAATCTGCCTTTTTCAGACTATAAAAATTGGGAAAGCCGAAAATGTCATTGGTGAGATACACGGCGAAATCGCCTGCTTGCGGTTCCAAAGCAGCAAACCGGGGGTTTTAATCTCAGTTTTTCAATATTTTCCTGACTGGGAACGGAAGAAATTCAGGTGTTTCATTCCGGTATCCGGTGTAACTTTCTCCGAAGAACGATTCTAATTCCTTATACTCCGATTTGATCAGTAGCCTAAATACCAGATCTGCTACAAGGCTTGTAGTAAGTATAAGCCACGAATTCAGCAAAAGCGAAAGTGCAGGAATGATCATCAGGATTAATCCTGCATATAACGGATTTTGACAACAATAATAGGTTCCGGAGGTCATCGATCTGGTCTTTCGCAAACCGGTTAACAACAGCTTCGCGGAAAATATGTAAAAGATAAGCCCGATAACCATCAGAATTTCCCCGGCAATAAACAAGGGTCCGGCGAATTGGAGACTGTAACTGAAGAGTTCTTTATTGAAAATACTTAACAGAATTTCCACCAGCAGGTAAGGAATGGCAATACGGCCGATCTTTGGGCCAATGCCAAGAAAACTGAGTTTTTTC
>JBBQIQ010000220.1:0-4921 GCA_038325075.1 Bacteroidales bacterium
CGCGACTCCCTGCAGTTTTTTGCCATGGAAGCTACTTATGTCATGAAGGAAAACCAGATCAACGCGCGTGAAGTCAAAATGATTCGCGTGGCAGATGTTGCGGTTTTTCCGGGCGACGGGAAAGTTACGATTTTATCGGACGGAAATATGCAGGCACTGGTGGGGGCAACGATAATTGCGAACCGTAAAAATAAGAACTACAGGATATACGAGGCTTCGGTAAATGTAAATTCACGGAAGGATTATTCAGCATCGGGCTATCTCGACTACACCGATGAAGATGGTAATGTTCAGCCTCTCTTCTTCGATCCGTTGATTGTAGATGCATCCAATAATACGTATGGCACATCGAAGGCAAATACGAAGGATGGTTTTGCACTCAGCAGTCATTTTAAATTTACCGGTAACATAGAGTTGCACGCCAACAGGCCTTTCCTGACCTATAATGGCGGTTACCGCCTTACCAATGATTGTTTAAGCGCCACGGGCCCCTGGGTTGCTTTTAGTTCGGAGATTAACCCGGCCGACATAAGATTGCCTGTTTTGCAGAACATGAAAGACACCCTGGGCGATCCAATATTGGCCTCCATCGTTTATTCTGATTTCTTCGGAAGTGTTTATCCTGCCTTTTTCGAAAGACCAAAGGCTTTCGGTGATACCCTGGTTTCATCGGCCAGTGGAAGTATCATGTACAACAAAGCTGCCAGCGCATACATGATCGGGTCTGATGAGCGCCTCGACGGAAAATCACGCACGGGTAACCTGATGACCCTCGATACAAAGCAGTGTATCATAACCGGGGAAGGCTCCGTTGAACTAGGTGCAGGCCTTGGCCAGGTTAAAATGCAAACATTCGGCAAAGCCATTCAATACACTGTGGTTGACTCCAGTTCGTTTAAACTTGCCATGGCCCTCGATTTTCTGTTTTCAGATCTGGCGCTGGGGCGATTGCGCGAAAATCTCCAGCTTTCCAACCTCACTGGGGTGGATGTAAATTCCGATGTTTATTACAGCATGTTGAATAACCTGATTGGAGCCGGTGCTGCCAGCGAATTGCTCAATGAGTTAAATACCACAGGCCAGGTTAAACGGCTGCCACCTCAGTTAACAAAGACTCTTTTACTTACTGATCTGAACATGAAGTGGGATCCCCGCCTGAAATCCTTTATCAGCAGCGGCCCATTTGGAATTGCCGGCATCCAGAAAGACCTGGTAAACCGCCAGGTGGAGGGTTATGTGGAAATCGGGAAACGCCGCACGGGCGATATCCTGAATGTTTATATTGAAACCGGACAGAATACCTGGTATTATTTTACCTACGGCAATGGTATTATGCAGGCTATTTCATCCAATAATGATTTCAACAACATACTTGCTGCCATAAAAGAAGACAAGCGGACGCTGAAGGGTAAAACTGAAGAAGATGGTTATCAGTATATTATCTCGACCCCTGAACGGAGAATTGCGTTTCTGAGAAAAATGCAATCCCTTAACCCATAACGATAGAAATTAATTTCACTGAAATGATAACTTTTCCAATAGTCCTGGCGCTTTTACTGGCTTACCTGCTTGGTTCCATACCAACTTCAGTATGGATTGGAAAATGGTTTTTCAACCTCGACATCCGGACCCAGGGCAGCGGCAATGCGGGGGCTACCAATACTATCCGCGTGCTTGGACTCAAAGCAGGGGTTCCGGTTTTGTTGTTCGATGTGTTTAAAGCATGGTTTGCGGTTCATCTCTCAACCTGGCTTACAAACCCTCTTTTTTCCGAAAATCAGGAGGTCATTTATTGGATCATCCTGGGTGGCCTTGCAGTTCTCGGACATGTTTTCCCGGTTTTTGCAGGGTTTAAGGGTGGCAAGGGTGTTGCTACCCTGGTTGGTGTGGTTATGGCCCTTTACCCGGCATCGTTTTTTGTTATACTGGTTTTCTTTATTCTGGTGATGTTTGCTACACGCATCGTATCCGTTTCATCCATCAGCAGTTCCCTTATTTTTCCGCTTGTGGCCATCTTTCTGTTTGGTGAAACCCGCTTACCATTAGTTATTCTCGCTGTTGCCGTTCCTTTATTCGTTATCTACACACATCGTGAAAACATTAAACGAGTGCTCAGCGGTACAGAAAAGAAATTTGATTTTGGCAAAAACCGGTTAAAGAAATAATTTTGCCGGTTAACAGAATGTTGATAATTTTCTTTCATCGGCTAAAAGCTTTGTGATTGGATTGTCATTTTATTTTCTAATTTTACCGTGAACATTGAATCAAACTTTCTTATTGAAAAAAGTAACAGTATGAGATTTATAGTATCCAGTCAGAATCTGCTGAAAAGCCTGCAATCAATCAGTGGTGTGCTTAACTCGAGCAATACCCTCCCAATTCTCGATGATTTTCTGGTGGAACTCACCGCTAACTCACTTAAGGTTACTGCTTCCGACCTGGAAACAACCATGTCGGTGGTCATTGAAGTCAACATGGCCGAAGAAGAGGGTTCTATTGCAATTCCGGCGAAGATACTGCTCGAACTGTTAAAAACTTATGGCGATACTCCGCTGACTTTTACCATCGATGGTAATCAGGGTATCGAAATTGCGGCCGATGAAGCCAAATTCCGCATAACCGGTCACAATGCCGAAGAGTTTCCCCGCTCACCGCAAATGGAAGCAACCTCAACCTTTGTGCTAACCTCTGAATTGCTGCTGACTGCCATCAACAAAACGATCTTCGCAACGGGTAACGACGATCTCAGGCCTGCCATGTCGGGGGTTTATTGCGATCTTTCGCCCGATTCGGTTATTTTCGTCGCAACGGATGCCCACAAATTAGTGCGCTACAAACGTACTGATGCCAGTGCCGAAACCAGCACCACATTCATCATGCCCAAAAAACCCCTCAACCAGTTGAAGGCTATCTTACCTGCCGATACCTCTGAGGTAAACGTGATATACAATGAAACAAACGCCCGCTTTACCTTTAAAAATGTTGACCTCGTTTGCCGTTTAATCGAAGGCCGCTATCCCAATTATGAGGCTGTTATCCCCCAGGACAACCCAAACACACTGATTGTTGACAGGCAATCGCTGATCACCACACTCAGGCGTGCATCGTTCTTTGCCAATAAGTCAACCAACCAGATCCGTCTTTCCATCAACGGGCAGGAGTTGTTTATTGATGCCGAAGACATTGACTTTGCACACGAATCGCGACAGAGGCTCAGTTGCAACTATACCGGTGATGATATGGAAATTGGTTTCAACTCGCGGTTCCTGATTGAGATGCTGGTAAATATTTCGACCGAGAACATCCGTCTCGAACTTTCAGCCCCCAACCGTGCCGGCATCCTCAGGCCCCTCGATGCCGAGAATAAAGCCGAAGACCTGCTGATGCTCGTAATGCCGGTGATGCTAAACTCTTAATCTGATTTTGAAAATCAGGTAAATTTTATTAACTTTACGTCAGGGAAATTGTTGATTATACCAACAGTTTCCCTTTTTTAATTTGTTATCTATCATGTCAAATGTTTTATCTTAAAAATGAACCGTCATGAAAAGAAATTTCGTTTTCAAAACCGTTTTAATTGCAGCAACTTTCATTGCTGCTTTTCTGGTAATCTCATCATGTGACAAGGTAAAGGACCTGGCCGAGTTTGATATTTCATACCCTTTGCCTGATGCCCGTTTTACACTCGATTCAGTTAATTACCTGCCTAAAACTGAGCAGTTGCTGGTTCAGCAAACCATGACCCTTAATGTAGATAGCATCATTGAGAAACATGACCTTGATGGAATTGGTGAAACACAGTTTGAATACATTAAACTGGAGGTTGAATCACCGGCATGGGTTAATTTTTCATGGTTGAATTCTGCCAGAGTTACTGTTAGCACCCAGGGCCTTAGCGAAACGCAGGTTGCCGCTGTAACCTCCATTAGCCCCGATGGCAGGTCGGTTGATTTGCAATTGAGCAACACCAATGTTTCCTCAACCATCTCAACAGGGAGCTTTATTCTCAGGGTATATGGGGATGTAACCCCACCCCTGCCAGCGGCAAGCATTACGCTCCTGCTGAAGTCAAAAATCAAAATGACGGTTCAGCCGATATAGAAAAAGAAACTTATCTGAAATAAAAAAGCCCGGATTTTCCGGGCTTTTTTTGTGTTTAATCAAACTGAAATTTCCATGCGGCTACCTCTCAATTACAATCTTTCCAGCAGTTAAAAAAGAGGAATCTTCAATTGTATATAGATACACCCCCGGCTGCACCCCTTTTGTATCCCACACTGTTTTTCCGCCGGTTAAAGGCACTTTGGCAACTTCGCGGCCATAAATATCTGAAACTGATATTACGCCGGTTTTAATATTCTTGCCTTCAAACACAACATATCCTGATGCAGGGTTTGGATATACCTTTAAACCAGTTTGCTTTAGGTTTTCATTCATGCCAACATTACCGGTATTTCCATTATTGTCAGTTTTTATCAGATAAGGAATGTTCTCATTCGTCCCTTTTATTTTAAGAAAACCGCTTATCAGGTATCCCCCGTCGGGGCAAAGCCTAATGTCAAAATTGGTGGTTCTATTCCCATTGCCATAAGTTTTAATCCAGAGACTGTCTCCTGAACTGCTAAGGCCGTAAAGGAATGTATTGGGCATGTCAGTAGGAATGTAATGATTAATTGCAACAATAGAGCTATCCGCGCTAAAAATAAAATGATTTACAAAATATGGATATGGGACAATGATAGGATTCTCGCTGATGACTGTCCCATCGGGCAAATATTGTGCGAGGGAACAATTAGTTGATCTTGAGCAAATTAATCCAAAAATTTCATTTCCCTTCAGAAAAGCATTGCTCAGAACCATTATGTATCCATCGCCAGTATCTACAAATCCTGTCGAAAGCAATTCACCGGATGCAGAGAAT
>JBBQIQ010000221.1:0-4849 GCA_038325075.1 Bacteroidales bacterium
AAAAAAGGCGAACAGGATTGCGACAGTCCCAAATTCAAATGCAAAAAGTGCGGGGCCCTGGTCAAAAAAGAAAAGCAGGTCTGCAAACCCAAAGAGATATAGGTATGTACCCTCCCGATCCAATGAAAGAACCTTTCGACATAGAACCCTTTAAGGCTGAGCATGAAGTCATCAGGTTGACGATCGCCCAGATTCAAAAGGATTTCGGCATGTTCGGCATTGATGTTGACTTTCCGGTGGATATGGAAATGGTTTATCACGATCTTTTCAGGGAACTTGATTACCATATTTCGGATCTGCTTTCGCGCAACGTTCAAAAAGTGTCGGCCCTGCTTTATCAGATCGACCTGAATGAAAAAGCTATCCTGGCTGCCTGGGAAGCGCACCCTGAATTTACCCACGCCCAGGTGATCACCGAGTTGATTATTTACCGCGAACTCAAAAAAGTACTGTTTCGCAACTACTACAAGCAATACAAACTGAAAGACCTGCCAGAAGAATGAAAGCCATGATCCTCGCTGCCGGCCTCGGAACCAGGCTAAAGCCTCTTACAGATCATACCCCGAAAGCCTTGCTTCAGGTGGGACCATACACCCTGCTTCAGTTTGCCATCCTTAAACTGAAAAATGCCGGATTCAGTGAACTGATTATCAATGTGCATCATCATGCAGATGCGGTTATTAAATATCTTAACGAAAACAAAAATTTTGACTGTAACATCTCCATTTCTGATGAGCGCGATCAATTGCTGGATACAGGTGGCGGCATTAAAAAAGCTTCCTGGTTTTTCAACGACGACCAGCCTTTCCTGGTTTACAATGTGGATATTGTCACCGATCTGAGCCTGAAGCAACTTTACCAACACCATCTCGAATGCCTCAATCTGGTTACCCTGGTGGTTCGCAGAAGGAAAACCTCACGCTACCTTTTATTCGATGAATTTATGCAGCTAAAGGCTTGGGAAAACATAGCAACAGGAGAAAAGCGGATTGTGCAGATGACCCGTGAACCGCTTAATCCGCTAGCATTCAGCGGCATTCATGTTATCAGCCCGAAGTTATTTGACCTGATGGAAAAGCAGGACCGTTTTTCGATCATTGACACTTACCTCCGGGTTGCTGCGAAGCATCCGGTGGGAGGATATTTTGACGAAAGCCCCCTGTGGGCAGATGCCGGTAAACCCGACAACCTGGCCGAAGCCGGTGAAGTTGCAGCTATGATCAGATTCTGAATAAAGAGAATACTTTTCTTGACTGAATAGTTTTGATGATATGGTAAAATTTATGCGAACCCAATAAAGGAGCCGGGTTGGTTGCTTTCCGTGCGTTTGAATGCGTTAGAAAAAAAGTAAAGAATAACAATATGAATCAACCCTTTCTCGAACAATTAGCTGAAAAGATCAGTACCTCATATACAGGTATGGGCAGCCGCCTTTGCATTGTAATGCCCAACCGCCGGGCAGGGCTCTTTCTGAAACGCTACCTCGTGCCCAAAGATCAGAAACCGATTTGGGCGCCTTCCGTTTTTTCGATCGAGGATTTTATTTCGCGCGTTGGCAATCTCAACGTGCCTGATCCGCTCACCTTGTTGTTTGGGTTGTATGAAGCGCACTGCAGTATTGAGAAGGAAAAAGCCAGCGGTTTTGATGATTTTGCAGGCTGGAGCCGGGGACTGATCCGCGATTTTGAAGAGATTGATCAGTATCTGATTGATCCGGCGGGTCTTTTTGGCTTTCTAAGCGAAACCAAAGCCATGAGCCTCTGGAATTTGGATGGCCAGCCATTAACCGATTTCGAAAAGCAATACCTCCGGTTTTTCTCTTCCCTTTCAGCCTATTACGAATATTTCAAAGCCAGCCTGCTGAAAACGGGCCAGGCTTATCATGGGCTTGCCTGCCGGCAGGTTGCCGAAAATCCCGGGAAATACCTTGACCCGCTACCCTGGGATTTTGTCATCTTTGCCGGATTTAATGCCATCACCCCTGCCCAGCTTTCAATCATCAGGTATCTGATCAGCAATGGTAAAGCCGAAATAACCTGGGATGCCGATAGTTATTACATTGAAAACCCATCGCAGGAAGCCGGCCGGTTCCTGCGTAATTACCTGAAAGACAAAACACTTGGCAACCCGGGCACCCTGAGCCATTTTTTTGAAACCGGCCAAAAAGAAATTCACCTGGCCGGCGTGCCGCGCAACATCGGGCAAACCAGGCTGGCAGCCAATATTCTCAAAAAATTAATTGATTCCGGGGGGCAGGAAATCCTGAACAAAACCGCTATCGTACTGGCCGATGAATCGCTGCTGTTACCCTTGTTGAACGCCATTCCCGCAGAAGCCGGTTCATTCAATATTACCATGGGTTACCCCTTGCAGCAGTCTCCTCTCTACGTTTTTTTCGATGGATTGCTGAGCATGCACCTGAACGCTACCAGCGGCAAAAATCCCGGATTTTCCTATTTCTATTACAAAGATATCCTTGCATTGCTTCAGCATCCTTATACACCAATAATTTCAGGTTCCGCCTGGATAAAGGATGCAACCGACAGCCTCAGGTCCGGGAAAAGTTCTTATGTGAAACTTTCCGACATATTTATAAACCAGGGAAACGGCAGCAACCATCCAACGGAATTATCATCGCTGTTCAGCAAAATAAATTCACCGGCAGAGCTGACCAGTCTGATGATCAGCGGTGTAGAAATGCTGAGGACCGGAATGGAGAAAAAGAATCTGAAAGGAGAGGTGAATTACGGAGCCGATGGAGAGATCCTTTTTAATCTGGCTTTGATCCTGAACAGGCTGCATACTATGGTGACAGAAACCGGGCTGGTGGGCGAATTGCGCACCCTTCAGAGCCTCTTCCGTGAAGCAGCAGCCTCAACACCTGTTCCATTCTACGGCGAACCACTTGAAGGTGTGCAGGTTATGGGAATGCTCGAAACCCGAACCCTCGATTTTGAAAATGTCATCCTGCTTTCGGCCAACGAAGATACACTGCCTGCCAAAAAATCCTACAACAGCTTCATCCCGTTCGATATCAGGCAAAACTTCGGCCTGCCCACCCACCAGGACCAGCAGGCTGTATTTGCTTATCATTTCTATCGCCTTCTTCAACGTTGCAGCAACGCCTGGCTCATCTACAATTCCGAAGCCGACGAACTGGGTGGCGGCGAAAAAAGCAGGTTCCTGAGCCAGGTTCAAACCGAAATGCCAGCGGTGAACCCGGAAATCATGTTCACAGAAGTCAGGCCATCTTCAATAGCGACCATAAATCAACCGGTGCCGATATCCATCGAAAAAACGCCTGAAATCGTTGAAAAACTAAATAAACTGGCCGAAAGCGGATTTTCGCCAACCTCCCTCAGCACTTACTTAGCCTGTTCGCTCAAGTATTATTTTATGTTTGTACTACGCCTGGGCGAGCCCGAAGAAGCCGATGAAAGCATCGACTACCGCACGCTTGGCAACGTCATTCATAAAGTGCTCCAGGATTTTTATACGCCTTTTATCGGCCAAATACCGCAAAAAAACGATTTCGAACAGATGCAGGCAAAGGCTGCCGATGCCATCGCGGAAAAACTGAACAAAGAATTCCCGGGTGGCGATGTTACTACCGGGCGCAACCTGCTGATTGTAAAGGTCGCCAATGTATGGATCAACCGCTTTCTGAGCCTTGAAGCCGGAAGTAATTATAATGTGGAAGCCGGCGACCGTATCCTGGCCCTCGAAGAATCGCTGAAAACCATGCTTCAGCTTGACCTTCCGGATATCGGGATGAAAGAGATTCTGATGAAAGGCTATGCCGACCGCATCGACCAAATCGGCGGCATTACCCGCATTATTGACTATAAAACAGGGAAAGTAGAACCTGCTGATTTAAAGCCCAAATCGGTGGAATCGCTGTTTGAACCATCTGCAAAGCCAAAAGAAAAGGCATTTCAGTTGATGTTTTACCTCTTCCTTGCCGGGAAGTCGCCCATCCTCAATCATGGATCAAACAATGTTGAGGCTGGCATTATCAGTTTCCGCTCGCTAAAAGAAGAGTTTCTGCCACTTATAATTCCCGGCAATGACCAACATGCCGCTCTTCAGGAATTTGAGCAGGGCCTGAAAAACCTGCTGGCTGAAATCTATGATACCTCATTGCCTTTCACCCAAACCGAAATAGAAGAGCACTGCAGCCTGTGCCCGTTTAAAACCATTTGCCATAAAACGGAAGAGAGAAAGAGATGGTAAGGGATTACAACGAAAAACTAAAAAACAACAGGTGGTTTTAGTTTTTCAGCAGACTCTATTTAAATCATACAATAAATTACTTCTTTGAACGGTATTCAACATGTCGCTCCGCAGCAATCAACAAATCTTCTTCCTGCTTATTCAAGATTAACTCCCCCCCTAAACGCCCGCTGGCTAAGCGAACCATACAAATTCTCCAGTTCCTGCAAACTGCTCTGGTATTGGGCTTTCAGGGCTTCGGTTTTTTCTAAGATTTGAGCAAATTGGATTTGCGAGGTCAAAAGCGGGTACGAGATCTGCTCAATGGCTGTAAGCGGGTTGCTGATACCGCCACTCCAGAAGTTCTGCCAGAGTTTGGCAATCAGGGATTTTATATTGGATTTGTTTTGAAGCATTGCTTATTTTACAGATTTATTTGGTTTATAACGACATAGGTCAGAATTGCAATTCCGAAACTTAGCAAGGTTCCGATAAGTACATATTCTGTTTTTGAAGTGTTTGATCCTTCATACCGAAGTATTGATTTAGCGGCAATCAGAAAACCCACAGCTTCAAACTCTCCATATAACAATAAGGTGAGTGTCAGCATTCGTTCAAGGTTTCCGATAAGTTTTCC
>JBBQIQ010000222.1:0-4841 GCA_038325075.1 Bacteroidales bacterium
GTTTTTAGCGACATCAGTTATATGACCGGAGTTTACGCTACCGATTGGAGCTGGTCGGCTTTACTTGCAGATTTTGATAATGATGGATACAAGGATTTGTTTGTTACCAATGGGTATAAAAAAGATGTCACGAACCTTGACTTTTTTTCCTATGATGCGCAGACGGAAATTTTTAATGCAGACATGAAGGGGGAGACCAAAGAAGCACGACTTAAAAGAATGGAGAATTTGTTGGGGGTTAAGAAGTCGAATGTGATGTTTAAAAATCAAGGCGAATTAAACTTTCTGAATGTCACCAAGTCATGGGGGCTTGAAATTCCCTCCTATTCCAATGGGGCTGCCTATGCCGATTTTGACAACGATGGAGATCTTGATTTGGTGATTAACAATATAGACGATGAGGCAATGTTGTATAGAAATAATTTAATTGAAAAGGAAATTCCAAAATCTTCAAACTTTTTATCTATTCAATTAATTGGTAGTAAGAATAACCCTCAAGGTTTCGGAGCTACGTTAACGTGCTATACTGGAAATAAAAAACAGTTTATACAAAACTCTCCATACAGGGGATACAAGTCAACAGTTGATCAACGTTTGCATGTTGGGTTGGGTGAAGCAAATCAAATCGATTCATTGATTATTGTGTGGCAAGACGGGCCTACAGAAATATTAAAAAATATTCATCCAAATACAGTACTGCGAATAAATGAGAATAATGCCTCTTTAGTTAAGGTAAAATCAAAAAAAATAATTCAGTCTGAAATTTTTGAAGAGACTTCATCCAGACATGGAATTAATTTTAAGCACATGGAATCTGATTTTATTGATTTCAAATTTCAACCCTTGTTACCTCATAAACATTCTCAGCTAGGTCCTTCTATTGCTGTGGGTGACCTTAATAATGATAAGCTCGAAGATTTTATTGTTGGTGGAGCAGCACATCAGGACGCTACGCTGTTTTTTCAGCAACCGGATGGAACATTTGCACAAGTCAATTTGGAAAAAAAAACCAGTGAAGATATGGGAGTTTTGTTGGTGGACGTAGATAACGATGGCGATCTGGATATCTATTGCGTAAGCGGGAGCAGCGAATTCGGTCAAAATGTTCAGCAGTATCAGAATAGGTTATACAAGAATAACGGAAACGGAAAATTTGTTTTAGACGATAAATCTTTGCCTCAGATCCAATCCAGCGGCAGTTGTGTTATTGCGAATGATTTTGATCGTGATGGAGACATTGATCTTTTTATAGGTGGCCGAGTGTCTCCGTTTAACTACCCCAGCGCTCCGTTGAGTTATCTTTTACAAAATGACGGGACAGGAAAATTCACCGATGTTACAAACGAAATAGCTCCAGCGCTTGCACGAATCGGGATGGTCACGTCAGCATTGTGGACAGATTTTAATAACGATGGATGGACGGACTTGATTGTTGTTGGTGAATTTATGCCAATCACCTTCTTTAAAAACGGTCAGGGAGAATTGAGAAAATATCAACCCGGGGGAATACGGGAAGAAGCAACAGTAGGGTGGTGGAACAGTATCGTGGGTGGAGATTTTGACAATGATGGTGATACAGATTATGTGGTTGGTAATCTCGGATTAAATTCCATTTATCAAGCATCTGAAAAAGAACCTGTTTGCATTTATGCAGCCGACTTTGATAACAATGGATCTATTGATCCCATTCTCTGCCGATTTATTCAGGGAAAGGAATATCCGACCCATTACCGCGAATCCCTCACGGATCAAATAGCAGGATTGCGCAGGGTTCTCCCAAGGTATGAGCAATTTGGCAGAATGACTTTTGATAAAATTTTAAATAGAGAAGCTACCAGAAATGCCATTATATATAAAGCGACAAACTTTGAATCCGTTTTCCTGAAGAACAACGGTTTGGCAGGTTTTGAAATAAAGCCTTTGCCAAAAAGCGCTCAACTGGCTCCGCTATTTGGGATCCAGGTAGTTGATTTTAACGATGATGGGAATCTGGATATTGTGGCAGTTGGAAACGACTACTCACCTGACCCATTAACCGGCCAGCTTGACGCATGTATTGGAGTAGTAATGGAAGGTGATGGTAAGAATAATTTCACCTCAGTTCCTTTGGAACGTACAGGTTTTCTTGTAAGGGGTGATGCTAAAGCCTTTGCCACGATAACAACATTAAAAAAGAACATTGTATATCTCATCACGCAGAACGGAGACAGCTTGAAGGTATTTGATACTCCGTTGACGTATTCAAAATTTATAGAGTGGCAATCCTTTGATGTGTCGGCAGAATTAATTTTTCAGAATGGCACAAAAAGAAAAATGGAATATAATATTGGCAGTGGGTATTTATCACAATCTTCTTCTATCGTTCCATTGCCAGATAACGCGTCATCTATTGAGATCGTAAGCAGCAATGGCATTAAACGAATCATTAAATTTTAAGTAAAGACTAATTTAACTTAATGAAGCTGGCAGGAAATATTTTATTAATGATTCAATGTATCTGTCTTGTATTGATCCTTTGTTGCAGCGCATCGGCTGCTGTTCGTTTGCCAAAAATATTTTCAAACAATATGGTTCTTCAAAGGGAACGCAATATTATTTTCTGGGGTTGGGCATCTCCGAATGAAAGAATTACTGTTCAATTCAACAATCAAAAGAAAGCAGGCATTACCGGAAAGGACGGTAAATGGGAAGTTGTGATAGGCCCACAAATGGCCGGTGGCCCATACCGATTAACCGTCAAAGGAAGTAACACGATCAGCTTAAATAATATTTTAATTGGAGATGTATGGGTTTGTTCCGGCCAGTCAAATATGGAATGGTTGGTGCGCCACAGCGAGAAGGCAATGGCCGAAATGCAACAAAGCAATTATCCTTTCATCCGGCATTTTAAAGTGCCTACAAATGTTGCGAGTGAGCCACAGAATGATTTGTCAGGTGGTGAATGGAAAGTTAGCGAGCCTGATAACGTTGGCGATTTCACTGCTGTCGGATATTTTTTTGCGGTTGAATTGTATAAAAAATTAAAGGTGCCGATTGGGCTTATCAATACATCCTCAGGCGGAACCAATATCGAAACATGGATTAGTAAAAAAGCTTTTCAGGAAAGTGATGAATTTAAAACCATGATTAATGGTATGCCTCATATGAATTTAGATTCACTCGCTAATGTAAAAGAAACAAACTACATCAATAAGGTTAAAAATATTCAACGCCATATTGAAGAAGACCCTGACATCATTCAGTCTTGGAAAGAACTATCGTTTAATGACAGTAGCTGGCCTTTGATGAATGTGCCGGGTCTTTGGGAATACCAGGCTCTTGCTGATTTTGACGGAGTGGTTTGGTATAGAAAAACGATTGAGCTGGGTGAGGAGTTTGAAGGCAAAGAAGCTTTGCTGGAATTGGCTATGATAAATGACTCAGACGATAGTTATGTAAATGGTGTACAGGTTGGTAAAATGAGTAGGAGTTTTAAAGAGAAACGCAAGTATATAATTCCCGCAGGTGTATTAAAAAAAGGTAAGAATGTAATTGCAGTGAGAGTAGAAGACATTGGTGGCAGCGGTGGTATATATGGTGATAGTGCTGATTTACAATTAGGTATTCCTTCTTCTTTCATTTCGTTAGCAGGAAGGTGGATGTTCCAGGTTGAAGGGATAAGAAAGTCTTCCGGTATCAGCCCTAATGAATATCCCAGTTTATTGTTCAACGCAATGGTTAGCCCTTTAATTCCTTACAGTATCAAAGGAGCTATCTGGTACCAGGGTGAAAGTAATGCTGACCGTGCCTTTCAATACCGCAAAAGTTTTCCATTATTAATCAATGATTGGCGTAAGCAATGGGGCCAGGGTGATTTTCCTTTTTATTTCGTACAGCTTTCAAGTTATGACCCCACTGGCAACAACAACAGCAAGGGCAGCCAATGGGCAGAGTTGAGAGAAGCTCAAACACTTACGCTTTCATTGCCCAACACCGGCATGGCAATAACTACTGATATTGGTAATTCAAATGACATTCATCCCCGCAATAAACAGGATGTCGGAAAAAGACTTGCTGCCATAGCATTGAATAAATCATACAATGAAAATTTTGTTTACAGCGGACCTATTTACAAGTCAATGAAAATTGAAGGAAATAAAATAATTATTTCTTTCAATAGTACCGGCAGCGGTTTTACTGTAAAAGATAAGTACGGATATATAAAAGGTTTTGAAATTGCAGGAGCTGATAGAGTTTTTCAATATGCCAAAGCCTATATGGATGGTACAAACATAGTAGTATATAGTGATGGCATACTAAATCCAGTAGCAGTGAGGTATGGCTGGGCCGATGATGCAAGTGAATGTAATCTTTATAATAAAGAAGGATTTCCTGCCTGGCCATTCAGAACTGATAACTGGAGCGGCATTACTGAAAATGAAAAATATAAAATAAATCAATAATCATTTATTTAATAAATATGATATCACAAAAATCAATTTGTCTTTTATTGGTGGCAACTGTAATGGCATGCTTCATGTCGTGCAGATCAAATAAAGAAGAAACCAAAAAAGAGAAAAACAGTTCCTTAGTGGATGCAGAGAAAGAAAGAAAACTTAAATGGTTCGAGGAAGCCCGATACGGCTTATTTATTCATTGGGGATTGTATTCGATACCGGCTGGCGAATGGAAAGGAAAAGAAGGAACAGACCACGGAGAATGGATTCAATGTTCTGCTAACATACCCGGAAAGGATTATGAAACGCTTGCTAAGGAATTTAACCCTGCAAAGTTTGATGCGAAGCAATGGGTTTTGGTGGCAAAGAATGCCGGTATGAAATACATTGTGATTACAGCAAAGC
>JBBQIQ010000223.1:0-4809 GCA_038325075.1 Bacteroidales bacterium
TACGCCAATCATTATGAAAATGAAAAACAGGAAATAGATTTTATGTCTTTCAGCGATTATTGCTCAACGCTCAAAATTCTGCAGGGCCATGAAATGGACCAAAGGGCATTTGAACAGTGGATGCAAACCCGTGCGCATGTATATGGAATTAAGGATGTTCACAAACTTTTTGAAGAGTTCAGGGGTGTATTGACAGGTGCAGAAGTAGAAAAACCATTTTTAAGCCGAAAAGATTATCTGGAATTGGGCGTCAGGCGTTCAATTTTTCTTGGCACTGAACGCGACAGGGTTTATGATGTTTTTGAAAAATATCTTGAATATATCCTGGAGAATGGATTCTTTGACCTGAACATAATTTCTTATGAATACCAAAGGTATTGTACCCTTGCTTACGATTTTATCGTAGTTGATGAGATGCAGGATTTTACAAATATTCAATTGTTTTTGGTGCTAAAATCATTGAATGAAAAAGGAAGTTTTATCCTGTGCGGCGATTCAAACCAGATAGTTCACCCAAATTTTTTCTCCTGGACGAATGTCAAGACTATGTTTTACAAGCAGGATATGGGCGATAGGGATATTAAAATCCTGAAAGCCAATTTCCGGAATTCAGTTGAGATCACTGCGGTAGCCAACCGCCTGCTTAAGATAAAAAACGCCCGTTTCGGTTCTATTGACAAGGAAAGCACCTATCTGATTCAGGCAGTAGGCAATGTTTCAGGTGGGGTGGTGCTTCTTAACGATGATGAAAAGGTTCGACGCATGTTGAATGAGAAAACTTCCCGTTCAACAAAATTCGCCGTGCTTGTGATGAGACAGGAGGATAAGGCAAGCGCCAGAAAGTTGCTTAAAACGCCCTTGCTTTTTTCTATTCATGAATCAAAAGGACTTGAATATGAAAATGTTATCATCCTGAATTTCATCAGTGACAATGCAAAGGAATTCAATGAAATCATTCAGCAGATCAGCGAGGAGGATCTCCGGGATGATGAAGTCGTTTTTTCAAGATTTCGCGATAAAACCGATAAATCGCTCGATACCTACAAATTTTTCATCAACTCGCTTTACGTTGCCATTACAAGGGGAATAAAAAACATTTACCTGGTCGAAGCCAATCAAAAGCACCGGATGCTGCAAATGTTGCAGTTGGTGGAAGCTAAAACCGATGTTAAGATTGCCGGCAATGTTTCATCTGCAGAGGAGTGGAAAAAAGAAGCCGATAAACTCGAAAAGCAGGGAAAGAAAGAACATGCCGAGGAAATACGCAAGGTGTTCTTTTCTCAACAAACCCCTGACTGGGAACCTCTTACAAATGCAAATCTTGAACAATTGAAGAAGGATGCGCTTGATCCGGAACTCTTCAATAAAAAGGCAAAAGACCGGCTGTTCGCGTATGCTTTAATATATGATGAATCTGCAATCATTGACGAGTTGGCAAATCTTAAATATCGCAGGGCCGAGGACAAGGAAAATGAACTCGGTTCTCTTTTCAGGAAGTATTATGCTGAGTATAAAAATAACGACCTTAAACAAATCGCACGGCTCATCGAAAAATATGGGCTTAATTACCGCGACCAGTTTAACCTGACGCCCCTGCTTGCCGCTATTCAGTCGGGCAGTGCTAAAGCAATCAGTTATCTTCTTGAGAAGGGCGCAGACATAACCCTGATGGACAACAGGGGAAAAAACGCCCTACGGAGTGCCATCAGGCAAAAATTCCAGAAAACCGGAAATCCACAGATCACTGATTTGGTTTTTGGCGTATTTACTTCTGATACGCTCCGGTTGAAAATTGATGACAAACTGGTTCTTATTCCCAGCCGAAAATTTGAATATATTCTTCTGAATTTTTTTCTTACAACTCAAAATCATCTCCACACCGGGAAATATAATTTCTTCTCGCAGCGTGGCTTTACCGCGAAAAAAATTGAAGAAAGTATTGAGAGTTACCCTGAAACGATGGTTCCAGAGTTCAGAAAGAAAAGATCCTACATTTCTGCCATGTTGTCGAAGAACGAAAAATCCGGCACCAATCCTTACAATCATAAAATTTTATTCCGAACCAATCATGGGGAATACCTGCTTAACCCCGAGATTGAAATGATGATAAATGAACAATGGACGAATGTTTATTCGGTGATGGGCATTGAAAAACTGGTTATACTCTCTGAGAAAGAAAAAAGAGATCAGTCACTTCAGTATTTTGAGCAAATAAGGCTGGAACAGGAACGCAGGTTGATGGAATTAGAACAAATACGCGTGCAGAAATCCTCGCCCCAGGTTTATGGTCTCGCTAGAAAGAAGCTGGCTCACTGGTATGAAAACCCTGAACCAGGACCTCAAAAAAAACAATCCAGGGAACCTTTAACCCGAAAATCTGATAAAAGCCCGGTAGCAAAGATTAAGAAAGACGAATCGGCTAATCCTGGTCAGATTCGGATATCGTTTGATGAATAAGTCCGAAAATTTGTTACGCCAGCTACATTGTTCATTGATAATGTACACATTGCGAGGGAGTACACGGGTTCCCCATTGCCCGGCAAGGAGGCAGCACTCACTTCATTCATCTGACTTTCAGGATATTATCTTGCAAGGCTGAATGGCTAAAACAACAAAAGATGCGCAATAAACAGCGTCTCTATTGCTTACAGTCAATATCTATTCTGATTCTATAAAAGTCCAAAGGCACTGGAATTCTTTTAATAGCCTGGGGTTAAAAACCCATTTGCCAGGAAATTCAGCCTCATCTGTTACTTTTTGAACCCTTTTTACCTGTTGGCCTGTAGCAGTGGTGTTTAGTGGCCATTGCTGCAATCACTTGCAATTTCAGGGGGTGAAACGGCTCGCCCATCAGAAAACTCCGCTACTTCAGTATAAGTCGTTGATAGCCTGTGAAATCCCCGTTTTTCACCCCAACGAAGTACATTCCGGCAGGTTGCGCCGACAGGTCATATTCATTAGAACCTACACCGGTTATTTCCTGTTCAAGCACTTTCGCCCCATGAATATTGAAAACCGAAATCGATCCTCCGGTAACAGGATTTACAACGTCCAGCTTAAAGTTTCCCTCAGTGGGATTGGGAAATATGCTAAAACCAGCCCGGTTATTCAAGGGTTTATCATTTACTGATGAGGGTTTTTCGAAACCGGATATCCGGATAACTTTATTGTCACCTCCGAAAGTGGAGAAGAGGAAATCGCCTGTCAGCGGGTCTATCAGTGCACCTTCAGCCCCGGTAAGCCCGGTTACCATTTCTCTGGCGGTGGAAGGAACGGGCAGGCCGTGCTCCCCCACATCAAAAACGACTACGGTTCCGTTGGCATAAGATGAGATGACCATCGAAAGGTTTGGGAAAGCTGCTGAACCTGACGGAATATAAGCAATCCCCTCAGGGCCAGAAGCCACGCCAAATATAGAAACCTCAGCAATCTGGTTTGAGAAAAGATATTGCCCGTCGGTATTTATGGTATAGGGAACATTATACATAATCGCAGCATTATAGGATGAAAAAACCAGACCGCCTGCTCCGGGGTATCCTGCGGGAACAAATGCGAGGGCACCCACCGAAGAAGCCACCCCGTAATTTGTTAAAGGAGTGCTGATGTAGCTATTATTGGGCAATACCTGGCCAAGTTCATTCATGCTGTATCTGGTGAACAGAAGCGTTCCATTCTGATCAAAAAGAATACCTCCGTCATTGTTGGGTGCTTCGGTGTACAGGATAGCACCTCCGCCAAAGCCGGTTATGTGTTTGGACTCAGGATCCCTTGTCAGGGCAACCGAGTACAGGGCTCCGCTGCTATTGTTTGCATTTCCGCCTATATACAGCGTATTCGGCTGTTCCGGCCTTATGGTCAGGCCTCCGTATTGGGAGGGCAGTTGATCAATACTCCCCAGATCGGTCAGGGTGTAACCGGCAGTTACAAATTCCGAAGTCAGGCTTTGCGTGAGTCCCTGGAAATATGCCAGAACCAATAAGGCCAGCATGCCTTTTCTCAGCATGGAGAATGAAAATTTTGCAAAGGGGTGGGTAGATGTTTTCATTTTGAGTGTTTTTTATAGCCAAAGTTAATCATGAATTTAGTCAATCTGACATTCTTTGATCAACTTTTACCTAAATTGGAATTTACCTGCGTAAAGCGCTCTTTCACTTCGTTCAAATCGCTCAACTTAGGTTTTACAATTTATTTAACATCAGAGCGATACACAGCGATATTCAAGTGATTGGTGTACAACGGTATAGGGGTGGGTGAGTAAGGTTCAACCCTGTCAGCTGACAGACAGCGTCGTGTTGCTGAGCACTACCCCAAAAAGCGGAAGCAGGACGAGTGCGAGCTGGAAAATCCATTCTGAAAATCGGAAAATAAGTAAAGGTGGCCCTGCCCCGATCTTTATCAGGACAAAACCACCTTTAGTGCTTTGCTAATATACTTTTACTTTATACTTTATACTTTGAGCCTGAGCCTTACTTCCACTCCGGCAATCTCCCCGGTGTATAAGGTACCCCTGCCTTCTCCATTTCTTCTTCAATTGCCGGTAGATCGACCTCACTGATCTGCTTCAGTTGTGCATGAAGCGGAGGAAACTCATCGCGGATGATCTCATAACTGCGCCTGTGGGTAATGGTTGGTGCGGAGGTGTTGCCATAAAATGCATAAATGATATTACCCAGGCGTTCATTGATGGATACCGGTGCCGGCGGGTTCTCCTCGCGGCTGGCTTTGGGCTGCTTACCGTTAAAGGCAAACAGGATGTCATCAACCTTCAATGAAAGTGCATAAAGTTTGCCCTGGAGTTCCGGAGAAGCA
>JBBQIQ010000224.1:0-4621 GCA_038325075.1 Bacteroidales bacterium
CGCCACATCTGTCAGTATGACCATCAATGGCCCGGCTCCCACGCTGGTCGGTTTCTTTATGAATACGGCCATCGATCAGCAATGTGAACTCTATATCAGAAAGCATGGGCTGGAGGCTGAGGTAGAAAAGAAGATTGCGAAAATTTACAAGGATCGTGGAACCATCAGACCAGCTTACCAGGGCAAACTTCCCGAAGGCAACAACGGCCTTGGCCTGCTGTTGTTGGGTGTAACCGGGGATCTGGTGCTGCCGGCCGATGTCTATCAGAAGATAAAAACCGATACCATTTCTAAGGTTCGTGGTACTGTTCAGGCCGATATCCTGAAAGAGGATCAGGCGCAGAACACCTGCATCTTTTCAACGGATTTTTCGCTGAAGGTCATGGGCGATGTACAGGCGTACTTTATAAAGAACAATGTCAGGAATTTTTACTCAGTGTCGATTTCAGGATACCACATCGCGGAAGCGGGCGCCAATCCAATCACTCAGCTTGCACTGACGCTGGCAAACGGTTTCACTTATGTGGAGTATTATATCTCGCGGGGAATGAAAATTGACGACTTCGCGCCCAACTTCTCGTTCTTTTTCTCCAATGGCATTGACCCGGAATATGCCGTGCTGGGTAGGGTTGCCCGGCTGATCTGGGCAAAGGCCATGAAGCTGAAATACGCTGCCAATGAGCGTTCACAGATGCTGAAGTACCACATCCAGACTTCCGGCCGTTCATTGCATGCTCAGGAGATCGGCTTTAATGACATCCGGACCACATTACAGGCTTTGTATGCGATTTATGATAATTGCAACTCGCTGCATACCAATGCTTATGATGAAGCCATCACTACTCCGACTGAAGAATCGGTTCGCCGTGCCATGGCCATTCAAATGATCATTAACCATGAACTGGGGCTGGCCAAAAACCAGAATCCATTGCAGGGCGCGTTCATCATTGAAGAACTGACCGACCTTGTTGAAGAGGCCGTAATGGCTGAGTTCGACCGCCTGACCGAGCGTGGTGGTGTGCTGGGGGCCATGGAAACCATGTATCAACGCAGCCGCATCCAGGAAGAGTCGCTCTATTATGAAAAGCTAAAACACGATGGAAAACTGCCGATTATGGGCGTCAATACTTTCCTGTCATCCGAAGGCTCTCCGACTGTAATTCCATCCGAAGTCATCCGTTCGACTTCCGAAGAGAAGGATTACCAGGTAAAGATGCTGGAACAACTGCATAAAACCTGGCAACCCGAAGCTGAAAAGGCTCTTCATGACCTTCATTTAAAGGCTGCAACCGGAGGCAATGTGTTTGAAGCACTGATGGAAGCTGCAAAGTATTGTTCTATCGGCCAGATTACCAATGAGTTGTTTAGGGTAGGGGGGCAGTACAGACGGAATATGTGAAGTATAATTTCTAATTTCTAATTTGATCTGACTGGTTTTTCCGTCCGAGTCGGACACGCTTTCAACTTGTTAGGCCTTACTCAATCTGCATTTCTGGCAAAAAAGCGAGTTGAGCTTGTCAAAACTGTCGAAACATCAATATTGTTTACGGATTGGACCTTAAAAATTAAAAGTTAAACTGAATACCTACTCCATTTGAATTCAGCCCGATTGAAACAGTTTGTTCGGGATTGTTTTTTTGTTTGATGGCATTGTTATAAATTTCAACTGCCTTGTCTTTGCGTATTTCGTAGCTGGTAATTGCAACTATTGAACTAAGTATAAAAATACCTCCGGCAACTTTGAATATTTCGCGTGAAGGATCTATAATCAGGCCTCCTATCAGGGTCGCAACTCCTGAAATCACAAAGGAGAATGTCATACCTCTGCTATTCAGAGCTCTTTGGAATACCTTTGAAGCTTGATCATTGGTAAGCAACACTTCTTTCATTCTTCGGTTGTTCAGGAAATCGCCATTCAGGGAATACCCTTGACTTGTTGATTTTTGAATTAGGGTAGTATCGTTATCGTGTTGAGCCAAAATGTCCTGTAACCCGATAAAAAGCATTATGATAATAAGGATGTACTGTTTCATTATTACGGTCAATTGGCTTTAGCTGAATAATAAACTGTTTTGTGCCTGGCAGTGAGTTATAAATAATAATTGAACCTTCTCGTTGTGTCGTCAAATTTATTTAAAAAAATCATTGTTGACCGGTTAATGTATAAAAACAGGCTTTGATTTTTGTAATGCTTTGATAATTAGACGTAAAATTTATTAAACCCTGATTTTTAAAGTGAGCAACATTCCAAAATAGTGCTAAGTGTTTTGCTTTTGCATTGTCACATAAAACGCTGAATAGCAGGGAGCAGCATAGAAGGAATAGGTGAGTTTCCGATTTCGGATTTTTTATCACAATTTTGTCAAATACAGTGTGATACGATGGAAACATCAAGGGGAATTATAAACACTTTAATAAAATGGAAATCCAATCAGGGAAGGAACCCTTAATTCATTCAGGATGGCCGGAAGGTTGGAAAAACATAGAACAATTATTGGGGAATCCGTGGATTATTTTATTCCGACCATGTGCAACTCCAGATCGGACATCAGCCCTTCAAGGTTTTTAATTTTTAAAGGATCGGCATTTTGCACGAGTTGCACGCCACTGATGGCTTTTATGGCGTTGAAAAGATCATCAGACGGGGCTGTTTCATACGGACTGATCATAAATAACAGAAAGTCGGCCTGTTTTAGATCCGGGCACATTTTTCCTCCTGTATGGTTGTTTCCGACAAGGTAATAATGAACGCGCTGGCTGGTATCCGCGAAAGATAAGAACGGGTAGGTAATGATTTTTCCTTCTTTTTCGGCGAAAACCGGTAAATCATCCTTCCTGACCAGATTAAGACTGGTGTCGCGGTTAATGAAATACGCAAGCTTGTAATCCCTCAGTGGGCTTATGATGCTGAGAATTTTCAGGCCCTTGTAGGATGCCGGTTCGCTGATGAGTTTTTTTTTTGCCATGCCATTGCTTTCAGGCAAATATAATAAACTTTAACAACAGATTTCTCCCTGCGGTCGAAATGACCCCATTACGTTGGAGTGGATGTATTTTAGGTTGAGCCTGAAACTGACTCGCCAAATTACTTTTCGAAACCGTTTCAGGCTCAACCCCACCCTTCGCACTGGTTTTTTACGATGGTCATTCCGACCGCAGGGAGGAATCTGCCAATTACAGGTCTCCTGTCGATGGCCCTACTGAGATTCAACCTTATTCAATCTTTATAACATTATTGATGTGCGCAAAAAAAAGGTTGGCATGAAGAAGGTTAGTCCTGCCCTCAGTGAAAATTTAGAAATAGCCTTCGAAATAAATTCACAAAATCTATGGCTAAGGGAAACTTTCAAAATAACTTCCCCGATTCAAAGAGTACCCCCTCTGTCTCCCCCTAAAAACAGGGGGAGCGCCTGCTGACAGAACTTTTTATAAAAAAACAAGTGTCTAAGAAACAAAAAGTGGTCGTCCCCCTTTTTTTAAAGGGGGATAAGAGGGGGATACAAAAAACCTGAAATAATATCATAATGTACTAAGTAATCATTTTGGAAAAGAACTGCAAAAATTAGCCACTGGAAAGAAAAATATCAGATATCTTATTTGAGGAAGTTATTTTTAACTTTTTACTAATATAAAAATCGAACAGTTATGACGAGAAGTAAATAGTATCTTATTTAATCTTACAAAGCTCAATAAAAAAGATAGTCCCAAATGAGATTCAACCTTATTCACTCTTTATAACTTTATTGATAAGCAAATAGGTGAGCTGAGGAAGTTATTTTGCACCTGTCACAAATGCTGATTTCCGGCCTTTGAATTACCATTGATTCCAAAATGCTCAATGGCTTTCATAGCCGCATTTTGCTCTGCCCCTTTGATTGAATAGTCCTGGCCGGTTCCGGCAACTTCATGGTTTACCACAACATCAACGACATATTGTTTTTTATAACCTGTCCCTATTTCATTTCTCACTAAAAACTCAACAGGATATTTTTCTTTTTGGGCCCATTCAATCAGTTTGCTCTTAAAGTTAATGTCGGTATTCACCAGTTCTGTCAGATCGAAGTTATTTTTAATAACTCTGTTTATCAATATTTTACGGGTAAATGTATAACCTTTGTCGAGGTACATGGCGCCGATAATGGCCTCAAATGCATCTCCCTTGATGGAGCGATAAACATTGTTTTTTTCCTGGGTATGTATAATTAACTGGTCGATGCCG
The DNA here is from genome assembly GCA_038325075.1 of Bacteroidales bacterium. Taxonomy (GTDB): domain Bacteria; phylum Bacteroidota; class Bacteroidia; order Bacteroidales; family Lentimicrobiaceae; genus Lentimicrobium. The sequence goes on from JBBQIQ010000224.1 coordinate 4,220, forward strand.
AGGCGCAGGGATAGTTTATTCAGTTGAGCGCGGCTGACTATCCTTGAGCGCATTTCTGTCAGGAAACCTTCGTCTTTAAAAGGATACATCCTGAAAAGGAAATCAGCAACCACGGTGCTCAACACAGTATCGCCCAGAAATTCAAGCCTTTCGTTGCTTATCCTGACGCCATTATAATGCTCCTCTGCCTGCGATTTATGGCGGAAAGCCAGTATATACAAAGAAATATTTTCGGGATAGTACCCGAAAATATTTCTTATAGCATCATAAAAATGTTTTTCACTGGAAAGGTAATACCTCAGGGGTCTTAATTTCAGGGCAACCACTGTTTACTCCACAAATTTCTTGAACAGAATGGAAGCGTTGTGGCCACCAAATCCGAAGGTATTGCTGATAGCTGCA
>JBBQIQ010000225.1:0-4549 GCA_038325075.1 Bacteroidales bacterium
CTCTGAAGACCTAAGTCTTTGCTGGGATTTTTCTTTGTTTCCATAAATAGGTTAATTTAGTCCGATACCGATCGGGATAGATTTCTGATTTGTAAGCTTCCAAATCATTTCATCTTTATCTTGTTAATGCAACCTACTCAACAAAGTCACTTGCATCAAAACAATTATTCTAATTCCAACGATCCTCTCTTAACTCCTATTTTCTAACTCCTATATTCTGAATTCTGTATTCTAACTTCTAATCTCCAAATCCGAGACCTAACCCCTAAGTCCTGACTACTATCTCCCAACTACCAACTCCTAACTCCTACATTCTGAATTCTGTATTGCCACTTCAACCTTCTTCCCTTTCCCCCTCTCCCTCTTCTCCCACCGCTGCACCATCACAATTAAAATGATCACCACCAGTATCCCCAAGAAGTAGATAAATACGCGCACGATTTTTTTCATCTTTTTATCTTGCTCATGCTGCTTTAATACGTCACCGTAGTTCCGAAACCGTTCCGTGCCGCGTGCGGTGAGCCTTTGCCTTCGCATCCGTATTTCGTGCTTACCCATTATATTTCACTTTTATGTTGAACTGCGTGCGCAACTTATCCAGTGCTCGATACGTGCGCATCTTTGCTCCACTCTCCGTAATATCCAATATAAATGCAATTTCTTTAAAGTCTTTATCTTCAAAAAATCGAAGCTCCAATACCTGCACCATGTCGGTGGGCAGCTCATTCATGTAGGCAATTACTTGAGTCACCATTTCTTCGTCCCAGCCTTCGTTGGCTTGCTCTACCAACTCCTTCACTTTTAGTTCTTCGATACTAAATATTTTTTTGCCTTTATTTTTTCGGTAGTGCTTGTTCACCTCATTGCCGGCAATTTTATAGAGCCATGACGAAAACGGAAAGCCCCGAAACTCATACTTGTTCAAATGGTTCAACGCGTTCACAAAAGTTTGCGAGCAAAGGTCGCCCGCTAGTTCTTCGTCATCGGTTTGGCGGTAGAGGTAATTGAAAATCCGGTCGAAGTACGTCTCATAGATTTCGCCAAAAGCCTTCGGGTCTTTTTTTGATCGCTCGATTGTTTCCTGCTCTTTTCGGATCTGCTCGTCCGTCATGGCATAGGTTTTATGATAAAGCTACTTTACTGAAGCCCTGACTACCGCAGGCAGGTTAGTAGCTCAAGTAATAATGCAACGATTTTGTAATAGTCACAAGGATGCAGAAAATTAAAAATTGTTGGCGGCCTGAGCTTGCCTGGCGAAGCTTCATCTTAGGTAGGGGCTTTCCGCTTCAAGCCTTCCTGTCTGGTGGGCAGGTCCGTGCATCCGCTCCGGATAGCTATCGGGATCAGGGCAACTCATTTTGTGCTTTCCGCTGCTATCCCGATCCGATGCTCGCTCGTATTTTGTCAGTTATTCCGAAGGTATGCTTTGCAAATACAACTTGCAGTAAAGGCATTGACGAACATTATCATTATGCTAGTTTTGTATATTTGGGTGTCAGCGGCCAGTTTAGCCGAATGCACATACCCACAACCTAAATTAAAAATTAAGTGAAAAACCCGATCAAACCATTTACACTTGTTGTTGTAGCAATTACCCTTATTACATCCTGTAACAACAAAGGTAATTCTATAAAAAACAGCTCTTATGGCGAAGCAACAAAAGAACTAATAGCCATGATAAACACAGACACGCTACTAAAAACTCTTTTAGTTTCTTCAATACAGAAAGCAAAAGAAATTAACCCTGACACAGTCTCTAATCCTGCTCAATCGTTGGAAACGTATTTTAATTTTGTTTCAAAGGTTGAAACATCAATGCCATGGACATATATTCAGAATAGTAGACAAACCTCCACCTTTAATCATATATTCCAATCCCTGTGCTCTTTTTATTTTGTAATTGATCAGCCTTTATTAGAGTTGGAAGGTAAAGACTTATTTCATAATTCACTCCAATACTATGAACCTTTTGCTAGATGGCTAACTACATTTAATAAGTCTTGGCAAAAGCATCTTGATTCTGAAAAATCGTGGAGTAAGGAGTATTATGAAATAGTTGCGAACGACCCAGCCTTTGGTATACAAAACGGCTGGTATGCAGATCCTTCAAACTGGAAAACATTTAATCAGTTTTTTGCACGGCATTTAAGGTCAGTATCAGCACGACCTATAGCATCGCCAAACGATAACTCTGTGGTTACTTCTTATGCCGATGCAGAACCCCAGGGTGTTTGGTCTATCGACAGTAGTTCGACAATCGCAGTTAAAGACGGTGTGTCTGTTAAATCTGCGAACATAAAGAACATTACCAAATTATTGGGAGAGGACAGTCAGTATAAGAATGCTTTTACGAATGGGACATTCACTCATTCTTTTTTAAATGTTAACGATTATCACCGGTATCATTTTCCAATGAGCGGCACAATAAAAGAAGTGCGTGTAATAGAAGGCATAAACCCAACCGGAGGTATTATTACTTGGAACTCAACTGAAAACCGGTATGAGTTTAACCCATCTTCGGTAAATTGGCAAATGCTGGAAACCCGTGGTTGCGTTATCTTAGAGACAGAAGATTATGGCCTGGCGGCATTGCTACCCATTGGAATGGCAGCTGTAGGCTCAGTAAATTTTGAGAAGAATATAAAAGTGGGAGAGCAGGTAAAGAAAGGGGATATGCTTGGCTATTTCCTGTTTGGAGGTTCTGATTTCATAATGATCTTTCAAAACAAAGTAACTTTTGCAATGGACGCACCCAAAAACAAAAAATCAAACTCCTATCACCATCAGTTAATGGGGGAGAGACTTGGGCATTTGACAATCAAATAATATAGGAAAATCAGCCGCTGACAGAATGATTCCCTCGCCTTTTTCGGTGTTCTCTACCAACATCCGTTAGATTCTACGCAAAGTCTCGCGCCTTGATAACGGAGCACGTAAACAAATACTAGATTTTATCGTTACATAAAAAAAAGAATATGAGAAAGTCAAATTTTTTGGATTTAAAATCAGGTAATAATGTCCTGCATTTGCTATTGACATTTGTCTTTTCAATGATGTTTTTGGCATGTTCAAAAGAAATTGATCCGGCTTCTGTAACCCCTCCGTCCACCCCGATTGTTCCGCCCCTTCCTATTGTTCCGCCACCGCCTTTATTTGAAGACAGGGTATTGATCAACAACATTGCCGCTCCGTGGGGCTTCACATTTATCAACAACAACGAAGTTCTTTTTACCGAAAAGCAAGGAAAAGTTTTTCGATATGTTATCTCTACCAATACTCGAACTGAAATAACTGGCATACCCGCTATTTCACAGAATGGACAGGGAGGATTATTGGACATCGCCTTGCATCCCAATTTTAGTAGCAACAATTTTGTTTATCTTACTTATGCAGTTGATGCAACTGGTGGGCAAACAACAGCGTTAGGCAGAGGAACGCTTGTTGGCAACCAACTTCAAAATTTCACAGAATTATTCAGGGCATTACCAATTCTTAATTCCGGAAGCCATTTTGGCAGTCGTATAGTTTTTGATAGAAATAATCTATTGTATATGTCTGTAGGCGATCGTGGGGCACAAGACAATGCGCAAAACAGGAATAACCATTTGGGCAAAGTATTACGCTTCAATGATGATGGAACTATGCCTGCAAACAATCCATTGGTTGGGGTAGCAAATACACAACCTCAAATATTTTGTTGGGGCAACCGAAACATTCAAGGTATGGCGATGAACCCTGCAACAGGCGAAATCTTCGCACACGAACATGGCCCTAGAGGTGGTGACGAACTCAATTTGATTAAACCAAACACCAATTATGGTTGGCCCGCAGTTACATTTGGTATCAACTACGATGGAAGTCCCATTACTCCTGATACCACTCGTTTAGGAATGGAACTTCCTCTGACCTATTGGGTGCCCTCAATTGCACCAAGTGGATTGACTTTTATCACGAGAGGACAACCAAATAATGAGGCAGATATTTTAATCGGAGCTTTAGCTGGTACCCATATCCATTCATTAAAGATGAAGGACAATAAAAGAATAGCCTCAACAAGAAGCATGAATGGTTATGCACGTTTTCGTGATGTGAGACAAGCGCCTGATGGTAAACTTTATGCGATGACCGAATCTCCAAACCGATTTGTGTTATTGCGGTATTAGCGGAAAGCTTACTCAACTGCAAATTCGACATGATAAACACTTAGATTCTACGCAGAGTTTCGCCTCGGGGACTCAGCGAGAACGGGACCGCTCATCAGGAGATAGTAGAAACTAAGAAGTAATTATGGTAGTTGAAAATGAGAATAGGAAAATGAATAGCGCAGTCCCGAGGCGGAGACTCTGCGAGAAAAAATGTAGAACTGTAGATAATTAGGGATTTTAAGTCCTACGCATCGAGCTTTAGGATTGCAAAGATTAGCACCGCGGTGATGATTTCCACCCATCAAAAACCTCATAGAATTTCCCGATAATTTTTTTAGCTTTCCTACCTAAATTAATTGCCATGAATCGATTACTATTGATTGTTTTGCTTCTCATCTCAACTG
>JBBQIQ010000226.1:0-4365 GCA_038325075.1 Bacteroidales bacterium
GGAACCGGTAACATGGAGCTCCAGCTCGACCGCAAACTTTCGAACAAACGAATCTATCCTGCCATCGATATCGTTGCATCCAGCACCCGTCGCGAAGATCTGCTGCTTGACAAAGAAACACTCCAACGTATCTGGGTGCTCCGCAACCACCTGGCCGATATGAACCCGTTGGAAGCAATGGAATTCCTGAAGGACAAAATGAAATATACCCAGACAAATGAGGAGTTTCTGATCTCCATGAATGGATAATTGCAAGTCTTAATAAAATAAAGAGCTCTGGTTTTCCAGGGCTTTTTTATTTATATACTTCAGCTAAAACTGATTTTCACTTCGGGAAATTGATCCGGAAATTCTAGACATTGGCTGAAAACAATTTCACAATTAAAGAGAAAGATATGTTCCAAAGGCTGATATTTCTGTGGTCAGTACGGATTCCGGTTCCTGTTTTAAAATCAAAGGCTGCACGGGAATTTAAAAATTGATTGTTGATTCCAATCTGATAACAGGGGGTTACCTCATAAACAAAACGGAGATTTGCGCCATAAGCAAAACTTATATCTTTTGATGTTGTGATTTCATAATAAGGAGGCCCCGCCAGAAAGTATTTTGTTTTGTGTAACTGGTAGGGAGTAGCCGAAAAAAACACACCACCTGCCAACTGACCTTCAACCAGGAATGATTTGCCTATTTTGGTCTGATATCCGGGACCGGCCAACAAATGAATTACTTTAAACGGATCGCTTCGGATGTACAACTCCTGAATAAATGGGTCTGCCTGCATCTTTTCATAACCCAAGTATCCGACATCAATCGGATTTAACTGCAATCCACCCTGAACAAAACCTGTCCATTTGTCTTTTAAAACCATTGTGGCTTCGACCGATCCGGTGAAACCCGGCAGAGCAAAACTCCCTTTCTCAAGATTGGTCGCGGCAAAGTCCGGCAAAGGCATACTCAGCCCTGACTGGATACACAATTGCACCTGCAAAGGTTGTGAATGCAACAAAAGATGGTGAATCAGAAAGAGGAGTAAAAATAGAAAGCGTTTCATAGAAGGAGTATTGGTCAACGAAAGTAAATAAAATTCATCAACATAAATCGTAGTTTCTGTTGAGATCGCTGTCTGAGCTACTTTCATTAAAAATTTTACTTGCGAGATCCGGGAGGTAGTAAACAGAAAACAGCTACCTTTCAGGGATAGCTGTTTTTGAAGCATATTTATCAAAACTTAATTATGAGAATTATTTTGATTATTCGTACAAAACCCTATGGCAATCCGAGCACATGGCTGTTTTCTCTTTGCCCCTGATGGATACCGGGTGCAGGAACTCCATAGAGCCGTTCAATGGTACATTCTGAATGCTGTTGCTTGGTCCCTGTGCCAGAATGGTGTGGCACATATCACAGTTTTTGGAGATGGTTTCTCCGGTTTTTGTTTTATGCCGGTCAGAATGGCACCGGAAACAGCCTTCTGATTCAAGATGTCCGATGTGGTCAAGATATTGGGTGGCATCGGCTTTCATATACGGGAAAACATTGTCGCTGTATTCGTTTTGAACGACTTTGATGGCTTTCTGGATCCTGGAAAATTCCTTTAAATAAATGTCGGGGTAGTTATCCTTATAGTAAGTCACCATGGCTGTGTAGATTTCTATTTTGGCGTGCTCCTTTGTTTCATAAGGCACTTTTAAGGCTTCCATGGCTGCCATTTTAATCCAGGGGATATCTGCTGGTATTTTACCTGCAACCATAGCCTGATCAATATAATTAGGTGCTGATTTATAGGTATGTGATGGGCGGGTATGGCAGTCCATGCAGTCCATCGACCGTTTTTCAAGGGTATCCATTGCTGCCTGGTCAATCGGATTATCTTCATCCAGGTAGATTTTAACTTCCCCGGTTTTCAGATTGGTTAGTTTTACCCACGGAATGCTTTCCCTGTCGCGTGTGCCGGCAATATAATCAATCTTGTAATCCTTGTTGATATGCCAGTGAATGCCTTCTGTTAATCCCTTGGCGCTGTGTTCAGGTCCGATTTTCATCAGTAATGAAATATCCCATTCGGTATTTGCTGAATCAGCCAGATAAGAACGTTGGGTGCGCAGTTTCTGGGAATAAAACTTCTCAGGCCAGTGGCATTTTTCACAGGTTTCGCTGGCAGGACGCAAATTATGCAAAGGTGTCGCGATGGGCCTTGCGTATTTCTTAAATGTCACTGAATAAACCTGATAAAGGCCTGATAATTTTGATTTCATATACCAGTCGGCACCCTCGCCTACATGACACTCAACACATTTTACATTGGCATGGGCCGAATGCTGGTAAGTTACATATTCCGGTTCCATCACCTGATGGCAAAGGGTTCCGCAAAACTCAACCGACTCTGTATAATGAAATGCCTGATAACTGCCAAAGGAAGAGACAACGAGCAGAATAACAGTTATGACGGAGATTCTTACGAGTGCTTTCCTTTGAATTTTGTTGTTCAAATCAAGGATGGGCCATTTCTCTGTGCTTTCTTTCCCGGTAACCTTTTTTCTTCGTTTCAGAAGCATACCGAAAGGAATCAATAACAAACCCAGAACCATAAATGCCGGAACTATGATATAAATAAAAAGTCCCATATAAGCATTGCTCTCTTTTGTAAACAAAGAGAACAGGAAAAGAACAAGTATGATTATCAGACTGTTAACAGCCAGGATAAATCCACTGATGCTGATCCAGTTGTAAATTGATTTGGGCAGTTTCATTGTTTCAATGTTTAGATTCAGTTACCTTAAAGATAAATGAATTTGGTTTTGATCAATTTTAAATTTCCGGAATGTTACTACAGGTATTGTTGGCAAGGAGACGAATAGTAATAAAAAATGGGTGTTCGGATTCATGAACACCCATTTATTAGTTTAAATGCTATTTTAGGGTCCGTAAAAAATTTACGACAGCCCATCTGTCACCTTCATCCAGAATTTTCTTTTCAAAATTCGGCATTTCGTCCCTGCCTATAAAAGACTGGTAGTAAATTTCGCCATCGGTCTGATCCTGGAATTTTTTATCTTTAAAGGAAGGGACGGCTGTCTCAAGTGTCGCTGACTTTGGCCCGTCACCCAGGCCCTTTGCTCCGTGGCATGATTTACAGTGCTTGTTGTATAGTTCTTTGCCCGTGGTCATAACAGATGCGTCTGTTGATTTAATTGTACTTTTCATAGTCTTGTATTTGGCAGGGATAACCCAGGCAGCACCGGCTTTCTGAGCAAGTGCGATGTTAGCCATTCCAAAGATCAGTACTGTAAAGAAAACCGAAATCATTTTCATTGAGATTTTCATTTTGTTTAGTTTTTGGTTAAATAATATGTTTGTACTGCAATTTCAACACCAGACTTAAATTAAAATTCCTCTAAATGCTGAAAGGTAAAACTCCAAATCAAAGTTACTCGTGAATTGCTTTCGTTTTACGGGTTATTATATTATCAAAGGTAAGTATATATATAGATTATAAGATCTGTATCAGGTGAGATATTTAACCACAGAAGGGTGATTTTTTCGAAAATAATACTGATGTATATCACTTCAGTTCCTGATCCAGCTTCTTCTATTCCCGGTTTTTGGATTTTCCCAGTATCAGAGGTATTTAAAAATCTTTGATGAAATGATGTTTTATTGGCTGGTAACATAGCTTCCGATTATCATTAGGGAATCAATAGTGTCCGGTAAACTATTAGGAGATTACCTTCGGTGAGCTCCCTTTGGTCGGTTCCTCACTTCGTTTATAATAACCGGGCTTTCTAAGGTTAGATGGTGGAGAGGGGGTTGACGGCGGCTTCGCCACCGCCAACCCCCTCCTTAAAAATGCTAACTCATTGTCTTTCCGAACGAAGTGAGAAATCTCAACCTCTGTTTACATTGTTTTCAATATTTAGTCGGACACTACTGAAATAAAATAAAAGATCGTTTACCTGAATAAACAGACAGGCATCAATAGAAAAAGGCAGCCCCCTAAGCCGCCTTTATAGTATTCCAAGTCATTCGAGTTAAGAAATCCTTGACAGTGTTTTTAATACACCAGGACCAAGAACAGTCCCCAGTTTTTCCAGAAGCAGATGTTTGTCTATTGGTTTTGAGATATAATCACAGCAACCCGATGCAAAGCAAAGTTGCACCTCGTTATCGTGTACGTAAGCCGTCTGGGCAATAACAGGCAGATGGGGCAGGATGCTGTGAATGCCGATGGTGGCGTCGAAACCGTTTATGCCCGGCATATTGATGTCCATTAAAACCACGTCTATTTCCCGGTGCTCGCGGGCTGCATTAATGGCCTCCTGTCCGGATGAAGCCCATAAGACAGTGGCATCGGTATGTCGGAGTATT
>JBBQIQ010000227.1:0-4309 GCA_038325075.1 Bacteroidales bacterium
CGACACCTATGGGAGCAACAGTCCAATTCAGATTTTAGATCTCAATGAGGATCAATACAAGGGAATTCCAATACTTAACCACATTAAGTTCCTGGCAAAGCTGATCGGGGATGCAGGTGAGCTTAAGCTGACCGCCAAAGGAAATCTTCCGCCTAAGGTGGTTGTCGAAATTTACAACCAGGGTTTCTACAAAAATAAATATATTGAATCGGGGATTGTAAAACTGAGGAGTGAAGAAGACTCGATGGAAATCAGTCTGCTTAAAATTCTGCTTCTGTTTTCCGGCCTGGTTAAAAAAAGAAATAACAAACTATCAATTACCAAATCGGGCGCAAAAATCCTGAACGACAATAACTGTTTACTGAAATTGATTTTGGAGACCTTTTGTTCAAAATACAACTGGGCTTATTGCGATTTGTTTGGCGATAACAAGATCGGGCAGCTTGGGCACGGTTTTTCGGTTATTTTGCTTAATAAGTATGGTTCTGAAGTACGATCGGACAGATTCTATGCAGATAAATATTTCCATGCCTTCCCGGATATATTAACCGGGCTACCTCCCGAATCTTTTAAAGATGCATTCGTTAGTTGTTATTCTGTACGAACTTTTGATCGTTTTTTAAAGATTTTCGGATTGATTGACATGGAAAAAACCGGGAAATACCAGAATGAAAGTACTATTAAAAAAAGCGCCTTATTTGATCAACTGATTAAATGCCTGCCACATAGGGAATTATATAAATGAGATTTAACAGCGATAAACAGAAATGATGGCTGTAATGTCGCTATGCAATGAGCCTTTTGTGTCAAGTCAAAAGTAAAAAGCGATGAGCTGAGCTTAGTCGAAGCTTCTAAAGTAAAAAGCCTGCCCGACTGACTAAATTATACGACATTCAGAAAAAAAATCGGCCAGGAAATATTCGATCTGGTCTTATACGTGCCGCCCACCCAATCGGGTGACCTGGTTAAAAACTTCGCAATAAAAGTTGCTCAGGTTTTAAAATTCCCGATATCTCACATAATTGGTAAGTCCAGAAATACCAGTGAACAAAAAATCTTTGAAAACGCCAACTTAATTTACTTATTTTGTTTAACCTGCCTGCTTGACTTAGTCAGGCAGGTTTGGAGTTCTGATAGCTATAGGGATGGTGAATTGGTGGCAAGGAGGTTTTTCTTATTATCAGGACTACAGTGATTTTAATAACAACGATTATCTTTGTGAAAATTATTGACAGGAGAAACAAAACAATCAGGTTTTTGGGTTAGAAAAGCAATATAAAACTATGGCTGAAATCAACAATGAGCAGTTTACTTTTCATGGTTATGAACTTACCAACGACACTTCGTATAAGGACGAAAGCTACGTGATAACCCCTGAGATGGCCAAACTGCTTGAAACGGCTGGCCTTAGTTGTCAGGATAGAAAGGATAAGCGGATTATTGAGAAACTCAAAAACCTGGTGGAAATCTATCCTCATATCCCGATGTTTAAAAACTACCTTTCGGTGGCCTATAATATGCAGGGTATGATTCCAAAATCGCGTGAAATAAATGTCCGGATCATTCAGGAGCATCCCGGTTATCTGTTTGGGAAACTCAACCAGGCAAATAATTTCATTGAAAGAGGCGAACCTGAAAAAGTGCCCGGGGTACTTGGTGAATCGCTTGAATTGAAAGACCTGTACCCTGAAAGAAAAATCTTCCATTTTACTGAATATACCAATTACCTGAATGTTGTGATCAGGTATTTGGCTGCCATTCAGAATCTGGAACTGGCTGAGAATAAACTCGATCTGCTTAAAGAACTTGACCCCGATGATTTTGTAACAGATCAGGCAGATTCTTTTCTTTGGATGCTCAGGTTAAAAAAGGCCGGCGAAAGAATAGAAGAAGAAAAGAAGCATCGCATTACGCCTGTGCCCGTCAGGCGGATACCTGAATCAGACAAAAGTGAACCTCCGGCGTTCAACCATGCCGAAATTTTCAACCTGTACCTTTATGACCTGGAGATTCCGCAACATCTTTTAAAAGAGATTCTTGCGCTTCCCCATAAAACGCTGGTTGAAGATTTGCTCACCGTGCTGCAGGATGCAGCGGATCGTTACCATTTTTTCAGTGAAATCTGCTTTCAGGAAGAAACCACCTGCTCCGTAGTCCATGTTTTCTTTCTGCTAATGGAATTAGATGCAGAAGAGTGCCTTCCGGCGATACTTGATTTTCTGGAATATGAAAATGATTTTCTGGATTTCTGGTTGAGCGATCATCTCAACACCACAATATGGCAGTGCATTTTACATCTTGGGAAAAACAACCTAACCCTCCTTAAACAATTTTTGATAACGCCCGGGATTTATACTTACAGCAAGACCATGGTTTCAGATGCTCTTTGCCGGATGGTAACTCATTATCCGGAGAAACGGACAGCTATCCTGGAGCTTCATGCTGAGGTTTTCGCAACATTTTCAGCATCAACGGTTGAGGATAACCTGGTAGATACCAATTTCCTTGGGATTGCCATCAGTAATGCAAAGGATTGCGGCTTTACTGAACTTCTGCCCATCATCAGGGAACTCTATGATAAGCAGTACGTGGCAAAGGGCATTATAGGTGATTACGACAAGGTTGAATCAGAATTTGGCCAGCCACACAAACCCATCCATTCTGTGCTTTTCCTGTCCATTTTCGAATTATATAACCATGTTGTGGAGACCTGGGCAGGTTATCAAAAAGAAGAAGAATCTGATGATGATGATGATGATGATGATGATGATGATCTTTTCTATCATCCGCCACAAATTACGCCTGTGGTATCGGTTAAAACAGGCCGCAACGACCCCTGCCCATGCGGCAGTGGAAAGAAATATAAAAAGTGTTGTATGGAGTAAGCTAAGGTCCCATGTCCGGAAGTTTATTATCCTTATCAGCATCTACATTAAATATCCGGATACCAATATGATTGCCGGCTTCTCTCACAGAAAATTTATTAAATTTTCGGATAAAATCAGCGGTTAAATTCTACCCTGGATTATCAACGAAATCAATTATTCTTATGCTTAGTGAAATTCAGAAACATCCCGACCTGTTGATGCACGAGCGGAACAATAGAGTTTTAGTGGAATTTGAAGGTTATTCTCAAACCGGGATGCATCAGATACTTTTCAGCTCCTTTGGCGGGAATAGCCCTTTCCGGCTGTCAGGACCCAGGTGCGGAGTATTACGATATGATTCATAAGCTGAATCTGATAAAATTCATTGCTCAGATAATAGCGAATTCAGGTGAGCTTAAATTAACTGCCATAGGGAATCTAAACGGCCTGAATCCATGTATTTCTTTTTCCGGTTAGGGGTAACCTAAATTTTAATTCTGATCGTTTTGTCGGCCTTGGTGTGATGCTTGAGAGCAATAGCTTTAAATGTTGGCGTATCAAAATTTGTAAAACATACGTTAAACAATCTTCGCATTTTACCCCAATTATGCTTAAACTGCTTAAATAAAAAAAGGCCTCCATTTCTGAAAGCCTTGATTTTACTGTAATTCGCTGATCTTTAGGTGTGATCCGGAGGCGGTTCGAACGCCTGACCCGCAGCTTAGAAGGCTGCTGCTCTATCCAACTGAGCTACCGGACCATTGTGATGTTTTTTAAACATTTTGAGTGATCAAAAACACCGGCAAATAAGGGCTAAGATTAGTATCCCTGTTTGAGCGTGCAAAGGTATGAAAAAGTTTAACCCAAAATGAGCGATTCAAAAAAGGGAATTGCTCAATCGATCAGGAAATTGTAAGCAATTCACTTAAAAAGGTCTCATGGTTTAGGTGAATTGCAACAATTCCCAAATCGGGGTTTACCTGTGTATAGTGATTTTTCGCTACACTCAAATCGCTCAACTTAGGTTTAAGATACCCGCCTTTCCTCATAAAATCTTTTGCAAAGGCTTGTCGTCCCTGAAAAGGATTTTCTTTTTTAAAAATGCGATTACTTTTTTGCCTTATCGCGATAAACAGTTGTCAAGAACCCGTGAAAACATACTTTCACATAACTAGTTAACGCATGAACGATCTGATGTTCACAAACTTCACAAATTCGCCTCCGGGGAAAGTTTATAATTGGAGTGGGAAAACAATACTGATTGCAGAGGATACCGACTGTAGTTTCCTGTATCTGAAAACAATACTCCGACATACCGATGCCACTGTCTTATGGGCTTCATCCGGACAGGAGGCCATTAATGCAGCCCGCGAGCACCGGGAAATAGACGTGGTTTTAATGGACATCAATATGCCGGGCATAAACGGTTTCGACGCCACCAT
>JBBQIQ010000228.1:0-4269 GCA_038325075.1 Bacteroidales bacterium
TTTCAGGCCATTACCGACTCAGTCATTATTAACCTGACAAGGCGTAAAGACAGTGTATCCAATCTTTCCAAAACTCCGGATACACTCAAGACCAAAACAACTGATACGGTGAATACCAAAACACCTGATACGGTGAAGACCAAAAAATCCATCGAAGTGAAGCCTAAAACACCCGTTGTAGTGAAGCCTAAAACACCCGTTGTAGTGAAACCTAAAATCAGATAATGAGATTTCAGTCAAAATAGAAAAGCAAGCCCCGCTGTTGTTGATTCAGCGGGGCTTGCTTTTTCATCGTTTATTTCCTACCTAAGTAGAGCGATTGAGCTATTCCCCATTTCAAACCGCTCAATTTGGGTCCTATTTGGATGCCGTAGCAGTAAAGCTTTCCATATCACCGCCGGCCGTTATGGTGTACTCCCAATCCATAGAGGTAGTTGTTGACATAGTACCAGAGCCCACTACGATGAAACCCGGGGCTATTTCCTGGGTAGGAATTGTAATCCGGTTGGAGGTTACTATGCCATAAGCACTAAACATGCCCCCGGCACTTGCAAAATTCCGAAGCAATACCTGTGAAGAATTGCCGGCATCGCTCGAAATGGTAACGGTAAAAGTTGCATCAATATTTCGGGCAGCCGGCGTTTCGTTAAACAGCCATGATCCTATAAACTTGTCGCGTGGATCGCCGGTATCGGGACCAAGGTCGTCTTCAGGCACACATGAAACTGTGGCGAGGATTGTGAATAAGTACAAAAAATACAGTGATTTGGCCGGGCTTTTCATAGCTGTAAAAAATTAAGATTGGTTATTTTCATCAACAACGAAATACTAAACCAAAAAACATGCCGGAAAAAGAAATTATTATTTAGGAAAGTATTCTGTCGGCTTAGCATTTTGTCAATTTTATATCAAGGTCGTTTAGTTCAGAAATACTCATTTTAAACCCGATACGGCCGTCAATATCTACAATAAAAATATGAAATTATTTCAGATATTCCCTTAGTAACTATTTTCTAACCCCAAATAACCTTAAATCCAATAGCAATCCGTGAAAATTTTTGCCCTATCGATTATTAAATAATCGGGAAGTGGTAGTCAAGGGTAAGCAAAATGGTGAACCCCAAAAATTTATTCTGATGATTATTCCTTCTTTTAGATTCGGCTCCTGAATTTGGAGAGAACTGATGGAAACTTTGGGGTTTAGCAATTACCCGGTGTTAATAAACGACAAATTTAATAGAACCCGCCTGTTTACCTTCAGAAATCAACCTTGCAATATAGATCCCGGGTAGAAGTTGTGAAAGAGTGATCTCCGATTGATCCCCATTAAAAATATTATGGTCTTTAACCATACGGCCATCCGATGCAAATACCTGCAATTTCAGGCGCGGTTTTTCAAGGGTGTTAATCTTTAATTGCACAGTACCCGGCCCTGTTGGGAGAGCCTGGAGGATGTCTTTAGCAGCGAAATCAGGTTGATTTAAACCAACGGTGCAGGCCTGGGGCATTCCGCCGGCAGCCAGCACTTCAGCATTAATGGTATCGCGCAATGGTGGCCATATATGGTTGTTGAGGATCGCACGGTCCGGTGCAATCAGAATAACCGATGGATATGACAGTACCTGGTAAGCATCCACCACATTGTTGCCTCCGCCCTGCAAACCACTGACAGATGGATAGTTGGCGCCCCAGAGTGAATCGAACAGGTGAACGGCATTGTTATCGCTGCCCCAGTTGATACCCATATACACCACATTTCCCCCGTTGCAGCCGAAGTAGTCGAATGAGGCACTTACTTCGGAAGCGTAAGTCTGGCATGGCCCGCAGTTGGTGGTGAAAAAGTCGAGCACTACAAAATTGCCGGCATCGAGATACCCGTAAAGATGGTGCTGGACTCCCTGAATGTCCTTTACAGTAAAGTCAACCGCTGTATCAACGGCCACCTGCGAACGGGCAGTGCCTGCCAATAATAACAGGAAGAGTATAAGTGTATTGCGCATAGTTACATTTTCAGAGTTTCAAAAATAATAACAATCGGTCTGCGTGTTTGTTTTAATTGAGCGTTGGAAACTGCTTAGTCGTCCTACGGTAGTATAGCTACTAAAAAGGGGCATTTCCACCAAATGGGTCATCAACCCAAATAAAATAAACATACTAATGGTTATTGTGCATTATTTTAATAACGCTTCAATTGCCAGGATTCGGTTTATTGCTTCTCCAATAATTTCCATATCCCGTTCAATGGCCCTTTTTAGAATAATGTCCTAAGTAAAGTCGCCAAAACCTTTTTTTCGAGAGAGAAAATACGAATCGATTTCATCAATAGCGAACATAACGTCGTATAGCCATTTAAGAACTTTTTCGTTCATAAATCATTTGTTTTTCTCTGTCAACTACTTTTCTGAAAATTGGATTTCTAATCGCCTGATCTTCTACCAGATCAACAGGTCTTTTGAATAGTTGTTCCAGTTTCTCTTTCAAATCCATGTAATTATCGAAATAATCCAATAAATCAACCTGATAGAATTGAATTAACATATCGATGTCACTTGAATACTGAAACCTTTCATTCAACGCAGAACCAAACAATTACAGTTCTTTAACCTTATGGTTATCACGAAGTTCAAAAAGCCTGTCATTATTTGAATTAACCAGTTTCATAAAACAAAGATACAATATTTTCCAGAAGGACAGTCAGCGTTGCAAAATTGTGTTTAATTCAGGTACTTTGAATTCAAAAAAACCTATCTTTGACTGATTGAAGGACTTTATAGCAAATCAGGCTGCAGATCAGCAACTGCTTGAATCCCGGCAGACGGAAGCATATAAAACACCTTAGTCCCTGAAGAATTATTATCCTAACTAAAAACAGTAATTACCATGGAAAACTATGATACACTGGCATTGGGCATGATCGAAACCAGAGGGTTTACAGCAATGGTTGAAGCTTCAGATGCAATGCTGAAAGCCGCAAGAGTAGAATTGGTCGGTTACGAAAAAACCGGGGGCGGTTATGTTACTGCCATTATCAGAGGCGATGTTGCTTCGGTGAGGGCGGCTGTTGATGCCGGTTTGCGTGCTGCCGAGAAGATCGGGGAGATTGTTTCAAGCCACGTTATTCCCAGGCCACATCAGAATGTTGATACAGCGCTGCCTTTGGGCGCTAAAACCATTAAGAAAGGATAATCATCATGAGCGATTCAAAAGCACATATTGATTTAAGGACATACGTGTTCCTGGATTCATTGCAATTGCAAATGGCCTCCTATTTATCAACCGTGTCGAGGGGTTACCTTCCTGTGGGAGGGCAGGCCTGCTGCATCATAGAAATTGCGCCAGGCATCGAAATCAACACACTGACCGATATTGCCTTGAAAGCCACCAATGTGAGACCTGGCATGCAGGTTGTTGAACGTGCCTTCGGAATGCTCGAAGTTCACTCCGACAGCCAGGGCGACACCCGCACAGCAGGTCAGGCCGTTTTAAATGCCATTCATAAGACCGAAGAGCAGAGGCTGAAACCAAGAATTCTCACCAGCCAGCTCATTAAAAACATTGAGGATCATCACGCACAACTCATCAACCGCACCCGATATGGCATGATGTTATTAAGGGGCGATACCTTGTTCGTTCTGGAAGTGGAGCCGGCCGGATACGCCTATTATGCCGCCAACGAAGCAGAGAAAGCCGCCAACATTAAAATTGTTGATATTACCGGTTTCGGCAAATTCGGGCGGGTTTACATAGCAGGCCCTGAGGCTGAAGTACTGGAATGCAAGACGATCGTTGAGAAAAGGCTTGCCGAAGTGAGCGGAAGATCCGCCAAAGAAGATTACAAATAGTTAAACCCAAAAACAGGAGATTTAAAATGGCTGATTTCAATACAGATGCCTTAGGCATGATCGAAACCAGAGGTTTTACTGCAATGGTTGAAGCTTCTGATGCAATGGTAAAAGCTGCCAAAGTAGAGCTGATAGGCTACGAAAAAACTGGTGGTGGTTATGTAACTGCCATAGTCAGGGGCGATGTGGCCGCCGTTCGTGCAGCCGTTGATGCCGGATTGCGCGCCGGCGAAAAAGTCGGTGAAATCGTTTCATCACATGTTATTCCACGGCCCCACGAGAATGTCGATCTTACACTTCCGTTGGGCAGGGGCAAATTAAAAAAATAAACGATGATCTTAGCTAGGGTCGCAGGCACCGTGGTTGCAAGCCATAAGCCCCAAAAACTGGACGGGATTGCCTTTTTGCTTGTTGAAAAGATTGACCC
>JBBQIQ010000229.1:0-4199 GCA_038325075.1 Bacteroidales bacterium
CCGGCCAATCCGGTTGAAGTTGACAGGGTAGAGGATGCTTTTCCCAACGTATTGCCCCCGCTCGACTACTCCTATCCTGTTTATGGCCTCGATTTTACCAAAGGGGTGGTTGTAGGATGGGATTTAAAAGATGTAACCGAAGTGGTTGAAAAAGATGCCGGTTTTCGGCATGAGTACGTGATGTTCGACGGGCTCGGAGCCCCGGCAATCGGATCTAACGAAGTTAGTATTGGCCCCTCTGCGACCGGTGTCAGTGGATCCATGGCCCGGTTTACCCTCAATATGAACTATTTGTATGCTGTGCACAACAACGACCTGAAAGTTTTTAATATAGGTGAAACACCAGGCATTTCAATCGGTAATGTTATTCCACTCGATCGACAGGTTGAAACAATATTTCCTTACAACAACAAGCTATTCCTCGGAACCACCACCGGGATGATGGTCTATGACCTCAGTTCGCCTGCTACCCCGACTTTCCTCTCTGTTTTTACGCATATCAACTCATGCGACCCGGTGGTGGTTGAGGGGAACCTGGCTTATGTTACCCTTCGCTCAGGAACCCAGTGCAATGGTTTTACCAATCAGTTGGATGTGGTGGATATATCCTCCGTCACCAATCCATTTCTGGTAAAATCCTATCCGATGTTTAACCCGCACGGCCTGGGTATCGACAACCATACCCTCTTTATCTGCGATGGTGATGCCGGCCTGAAGGTTTATGATGCCACAGATCCGATGGAAATTCACATGCACCAGCTTGCACATTTTCCTGACATCAAGACTTACGACGTAATCCCTTACAACGGATTGCTGATGATGATCGGCACCGACGGGCTTTATCAGTATGATTATTCCGACCTCGATAGCCTGCGTTTATTGAGTCACATTCCCGTTGTAATTCCATAATTTATGCGAAAAAGTTTTCCGGCGAACCGTAATTTCAGCATGTTGGTATTCATATTGCTCATTCTGGTCATTTTTTCTACAACGGGTGCGATGGCTCAGGGTAAAAAGGAGGTTACGGTTTACCTGAAATCAGGCGATGTTATTTTTGGGAAAGTCATTTCGCAGGATAGCCTTGGTAACTATCGTATCTCAAACAGTTGTGGCATCACCCGGCTTACTTCCCTCGAAATAGACCACATCGCCAAAGGTGGTTTTTCACGCCCTGATCTGAAAAAGAGCGGCTATTTCAACCAAAGCACATTTGCACTTTTATTTGGCGAAGGGCAGGACGGATTTCAGCCAAAGCCTTCGCTTACAATGGTCAATGGCTGGCAGTGGAGGCAACGGTTTTTCGCAGGCCTTGGGCTTGGTTACGAACATTACGACAGAGGCGTAATGCCTTTGTTTGCGGAAGCGAAGTACATGTTTGGAACTGAATCATTTTCACCTTTTCTGTCATTCCGTATCGGATATGCTTTTCCTATGGAGAAAAAGGAGCAAAATGATTACTACGGAAATGTTACGGAAACTTATGGAGGCATCCTCCTGAACCCGGAAGCAGGTATCAGGATAGCTATTGGTTCGAAAAGCGCCTTTATCGCCGGTATTGGCTACAATTACCAGGAGTTGTCCTACAGGGAAGCCTATAATATCTGGGGTAACTACGATAAAAAGGTATTTACAAACTACAACCGGATTTCGGTCAGACTGGGGTTTATATTTCAGTAGGATTGCTAGCTCCCGGTCGTACATTCACATGTAGGGACACGACATGTCGTGTCCCTACATGTGAATCAGCATATCAGGGTAACTCCTCTATATTTTTTATTGAACTGAATTCCTGATACTTTTTATCTGATTTGAACAAATAAAAGTCAGAAAAAATGTATCTTTGATTTTAAAAAAAGCAAAAATGACCACCATAGTTATAAAGCCAAAGTCAAAAGAAGAGCAGGATCTATTAACTGTACTTTTGAAAAAAATGAACATTGAAGCTGAAATTGTGGAAGAATCTGTATCTGCGTATGAAACAAGAAAGGCAATAGATGATGTCAGAAACAAGAAAGGCGTGAAAGCTAAAAATGCTGATGAGCTTTTTAACACACTTGGAATCTGATGTTTTGTCTGGTTTATACAAACAGGTTCAGGAAAGATGTGAAGCTTCTGAAAAAGAGAGGTTCCGATATGGAAGTTTTAAAAATAGCTATCCTTGAACTGGAAGAAAATGGTCAACTCACGAAAAGATACAACCCCCATAAACTTTCAGGCAATTACACCGGTTTTTGGGAAGCTCATCTAAAACCTGACTGGCTTCTTATATGGTCAGCATTTCCGGATGAAATGGAGATATGGCTTACCCGCACAGGATCACATGCCGATTTGTTTTGACCTGAATTGTGAAATCCGGAAAAGTAAATCGCTCAATCGATCCATTTGTGTTCTTTCCACGATATGTAAGTTACCCGCTTACTTTGCAACCTGATTAATATCATCCCTGGATATGGTTTGCCGGTTTTCGTTTAGAGACACGGCATGTCCTGAATTTCCAAATTCAGGGTTGGTATTCATCATGTAGTGACACGACATATGTCCAATTCTAAATCCAGGGTTGGTATTCATACTGTAGGGACACGACATGTCGTGTCCCTACTTGATGAATACTTCTACAACAATACAGTATCTGTTTACGATTCCGTTTCCTCCGGCACCACCGACATCACCGGGATTTCTGCGTTTCGGATAAATTCCAGGGTATATGAACCCACGGAAAAGAGCGAAGAGTATCTTACAAGCCGATAATTAACTTTCCGGTTGTAGTATCTCCTATGTCTTCAATCTTGTAAAAATACACGCCCGGTTTTAATCCCCCTGTTTGCAATATCGTTTTTTCTCCGGTTACAGGCAAGGTGACAACAAGACGTCCTGTAATATCGGTAATGATTATTTTGCCGGTATGTAAAGGTTTTTCCAATTCAAAGACGACATATTCGGCTCCGGGATTTGGATAAACTTTAACTTTCTGTACCGCATCACTTTCTTCGAACCCCAAAGCGTTGATGTTGCCCAGGACATCGGTCTTAATCAGGCCCGGATATATTTTATCAAAACCTATCTTAAAAGTTGAAACAACATAACCTCCGTCGGCTGCAAGCTTCATATCCATGGGAACTGCGCCTGCTTCGTTATTTATAAAACGCGTCCAAAGGCTGTCACCTTCTTTGGACATACAATGTAAAACCAAACTGTTATTCCCTGCTCCTAAAAAAACCAGATTGCCCTCTTGATTCTCAACCATACGATAAAAAAACACATCATTTGAATTGTTCATTTCCATTACATCAGAAATAAAACCATTAAAATCGTGGCGAAACAGCAAGTTAGTCGGGTAAATAGTATAGTTTAAACTTGTTGCCACACAAATAAATTGGTCATCTATTTGCAAACAATTATTACCCAGTCTGGGAAGCAGTGTACTGTCTCTCATTTGTCCAAATTGGTTGAATATTCTCAACTTTGATCTTGTGGGAGTTTCAAAATAAAAATTGTTCGTATCCATCCAATAATCAATACTGTATAAAAATAAGTCACCGTTTGTGGTCTCAATAATTGAATATGGCCTGGAATCAATCACGTCGTATTCACCGTAAAACTTCTGCCAGATTATATTTCCATCAGTATCAAGTTTAAATAGTTTTTGATCGGCTGCAGCAATAATATGATTATCTGCGGTAACCTTCAATGCAGTTACTTCACCTTGTTTGTTTGTAAGATTTTTACGCCAGACTTCCTGCCATACCGGCGAGAGTTTTACAAGAGAAATAGAGTCGCTGTTAGAACTCATATTTAGATAATGATTTCCATCACTATCTATAGCAGATCTTAGTGTAAATGTTGAAGAAAAAAAATCAAAACCAAAATATATTTTACGGGTTTGAATGGTGTCTCCAAATTTATTGGTATGAATAACCAGCAAATGGTTGCCTGAAAAATCGCTGCCGAAGCCCATCACCCTGTAACCGGTTTCTTCAAGCTCAACCTGATCGCCGAAACCAGAATTAGGATATGTTATATTAAAACTCTGCGAGAAAACTGTAATGCTGACAATGCAGAAAAAAACTGTTAAAAGATTTTTCATAACATCTATTTTTTTAAGGTTTTTTACTCAATGTGTTAAAGTTCAATTTACAGCCATGCTGTTGAATTCACATTTATTCGTTTAAAATTACCAATTTGCCTGAAACAACCGTGGT
>JBBQIQ010000230.1:0-4194 GCA_038325075.1 Bacteroidales bacterium
TGAAATGAGAAAGGCAGTCATCAGCAACAACATCCGCACACTGAGGTTTTTCGCCAACGAGATGACCCAGCAGGAACTGGCCGACAACACCGGTGTTTCAAGGCAGACAATAGTTGCCATTGAGCACGGAAAGTATTTCCCGACGCTCGAACTGGCTTTCAGGATCGCTCTTACCTTTAAGGTTCCGCTGGACGAAGTCTTTTCCTTTGAACTGGCGCCTGAGTCGGAAAAGAAACCCATGAAGAAATAGAGTTATTGATCAAACCCTAAGAAACAACGCATTGAAATCAATAAATCCCATGACGATGAATGAATCACTGACTGCTGAAACCAGCCCGGCCGGGGTGAACACCACTCCGTTGCAGAGAAATACAGACCAGGCATTTAACAATCTTGAGCAAAGCATCCTGGCTGCCCTTGAAAGGTACTCAAACGTACACCGCGGAAGCGGCCATTTCTCCAGAGTTTCAACCCATCTCTATGAAAAAGCCAGGGAAATCGTACTTGGTTACCTGGGGCTGGATAAGGGAAAGTGCCAGGTAATCTTTTGTTCACCCCGAAGGGCTTCGGCCTTCACCGGAATGCTGAAACCGGGAAGTTATACCTTGCTTCCGGGCAGCGAAACCGGCCTTTCGCTGGGTGTGGATGCGGTTATCGTCGAAAAGGCAGCCCTTCCCGATGGTATCCCTTTCGAAACCGGTGGCGGCACAACCAAACTGTATGGTCCCGACTGGGTGCTATGGGCCGGCCATCCCGACCGCTTCGAAGCCGGTACCCCCGCCATCATCAACAGCATCGCCTTTGCGCGGATGCTTCAGATTATGAAGCGCTCAGGAAAGGATGTTTTCAGAGATAGTTCCACACCGGAATTAACCCCCGCTGAAATCCTCAATTCCGGCGAATTGAGTGAACTGCAGGGCTTGGAACTGCTGAAGGCGCTCCGGGAAACCATGATCGGCCGTGCTGTTCCGGTACCGACCAGCAGTGGCCTCCGGCCATTTATCAACCTCGACAACAGCGCCAGCACCCCCGCTTTCAGACCGGTGTGGGAGGCCTTCAGGCAGGCTTACCGTCTGAAAGGACCAGCCGGGGAAGCCATGGCAGGAGAGGTAAAGCAGATCTGCGCCGGATTTATGGGTGCGCCCCTGGCGGATTACGAGTTGATTTTTACCTCCAATACCACCGAGTCCATCAACATTGCCGCTGCCGGGTTGGCAGGACTTTCTAAGGATGTCACGGAACCAGTAGTTCTGACTACCCTGCTGGAACACTCCTCCAACGATCTACCCTGGCGGATGATGTCCGGACACACCGTTATCAGGCTGGCGGCCGACAATGAAGGCATTTTCGACCTGCACGGGCTGGAGGCTTTGCTTGGGGACTATAACGAAAAGTGCCTGCACGGAAATAAGCGGATCAGGCTGGTTACCGTAAGCGGCGCCTCCAATGTGCTGGGTACCTGCAACGATCTGGCGGCCATCAGCGCGATCGTGCATCGTTATGGCGCCCTGCTGATGGTGGATGCCGCCCAGCTCGCGGCGCACCGCAAGATCGGTATGGAAACCACCGGCATCGATCTGCTGGTCTTCTCCGCGCATAAGGTCTATGCACCTTTTGGCACCGGGGTGTTGATTGCCCGAAAGGGCTTGCTGCAGTTTGGTGAAGAGGAACTTAAACAGATCAATGCATCGGGCGAAACGAATACCGGCGGGAAAGCCGCCCTGGGCAAAGCGCTGCTGTTGCTGCAAAGGATCGGGTTCGACCTGATTGAGTCGGAGGAACAGAACCTCACCTCCAAAGTCCTGAAGGAGATGGCGCTGATCCCGGATATTCAAGTTTACGGAATGCTGTCTGCAGAGCCGAAAGGCACGGTTGGGAAGACCGGGGTGATCGGGTTTAGCATTAAATCTATGATGCCTGCCACAGTTGCCCGCAGACTCGCTTTATCGGGCGGGATGGGGGTGCGCTTCGGCTGCCTGTGTTCGCACCTGATTATTAAGCAACTCAGTGGCTTTACTCCCTTCCAGGAAAAATTCCAGCGGCTGGTGGTGCAGATGGTCCCCATCCTTAACCTGCAGGGTATTGTGCGGGCCAGCTTCGGGATACAAAACACCGAAGCCGATGTGGAGGCTCTGCTGGCTGAACTGAAGCTGATCACGGGCAAAGCTGGCAAGGGCCTGAAAAACAGTCCTCAGCATCAGGCCGCTACTGCAACCAGGCTTTTGAGTGAAAAGGAAGTGAAAAGGCAACTCCGGGAATTTATCGAAGAGGGTGAGCGGTTGGTTTTCGGGTAGATTGATTGCTATTCTACGTTTGAGTCCACTCCGAAAACTAATTATTTGACACCATCCCGATCCCGTACGTACGCCATCGGGACACAAAAACACCATCCGCCAGTTGGCGGACATTAATTCCAATATGTTGATATACAATATTATACGTAAATTGGTGTCCCGATAGCTATCGAAGCTGGCATTAAGCTGATCTTTCAGTTTTTGGTTAATCCCAACAAAACGCAACTCCCTTACCGCGATCTTGCCGGACTTACAGAAATCTCTTTGGGTTCTGTGAGTATGATCATGCAGGAATTGATTGATCTCAATTTCATCCTCAAAACGAAGCAAACCAGGAAGCTCAAAAACTCCAAAGAGCTTCTTAACCGTTGGATTACCGCCTACCATGATGTGTTACGGCCTCGTTTTCTGAAAAAGCGAATGCGCTTTATCGAGCAGGAAAACTATACCAAGTGGAAAGAAATTGACCTTGCCAAAGTTACCGGGCGGGTTTATTGGGGAGGCGAGCCGGGTGCAAACCTCTTAACCGGCTATCTCCATCCGGGAACATTTACCATTTACACCGACCAGAACTGGAACAACTTCAAGGAAATTGATTTGGTTCCTGACGAAAACGGCAAAGTGGAAGTGCTGGATATGTTCTGGAACACTAAAACTTTCGCCGGTGTTCCTCCTTTACTGATATATGCTGACCTGATGAGCAGCGGCAGCGACCGGAATATTGAAACTGCAAACATGATATATAACAATGAGCTACAATATATCAAGTGATCATTTCGGCAATCCCTTGTTGAAAATACGAAAATGTGCATAATGGGTTATTCGCACTGACCAAAGAATTGAGTAGTTAATTTAAAACAAACTTCATATAAACCGGCACATGATCTGATATCAGCCTGGCTTTCTCAAAAGTTTCTACATTTTTGTAAAAATGAATAATCCCTTTTTCGGTAACCGTTATGTGTTCAGGCTTATAAAAAATATTATCAAATTCTGAGGCCAGGCAACCATCGGACAGGCACTCCTGCCGTAGTGAAGTTTTCTGATTGACCAGGACCGAAACATACCCCATCTTTCTTAAAGGACCAAAAACCGAATGCGATTGCGGCAGGTTAAAGTCACCGGCAAAAATCAGGTTAAGCGCAGGGTACTCTTCCGGAAGATAGCGGAAATATTTAATTTCTGTCTCCGGTTGTTTTGATTGGGTGATGGCATGGAAATTCACCAGCGTGAATTGTTTGCTACCAGAAATAAATGTTGCATAATAGGGCTCACGATCAATCTCCAGTTGAAATTTCTTTTCAAGCCAGGGTCTTCCGCTTATCTTCAATTTAATCTTCTTCCACACAAAAGCATAGCGCTCGGTTTTATAGGCCGACGAAGAAGTTGGATCACTTACCGCATAATCCCAGGCAGCACCCATGGTATTCAATTCGTTTACCAGGTATGCAACTGTCTGTGCACCACCTTGGCCGGCAACCACTTCCTGAATGGCAACTACATCCGCATGGCGGATGGTTTCAGCGATAAAACGGATTTCAGTCGCATCTTTGGCATTGCCGAGGTCTTTCAGGTTCCAGGAAATAAGGGTAAGGGGTTGTGGGAGAGCAGACAGCGTGAAAGAAAAAATAAATACAATTGAAAATAAATGCTTTACAAATTTCATATCTGCAACTTAAGATTGATCTTTTTGTCCGGTAAACGACTTTATAAAGAAAAGAATTGCAACAATCATATCAACCGGCATCCAGATATCTTTATTGTGCAGGTAAACCGGTATCAGTGGATTAAAAAGTACGGCAGTTAAACCAAACAGAACAACCCATAGATTGAACCCTTCCTTGTATTCCCTGATAACAACTATAATTGCACCTATGGTTACTGCAATTCTCAGGAAAGT
>JBBQIQ010000231.1:0-3980 GCA_038325075.1 Bacteroidales bacterium
CCTTTCTTCACATACCCTCTGAACATACCTGAAGTATTAAAAGGCATGGAGATATTGCCATCTTTATCCAAAGCAATCAGTCCGCCGGTTGCACCCTGAGTTTTTAACTTTTCATTGATGATATAACCGGCAGCCTGATCAACTGTCTCTCCAAGGTAGAGCATACGGGCAGAGACATCAAAAGCAACCGAATTACGAATGAAATATTCTCCGTGTCCGGTGCAGGAAACCGCACAACTTTCGTTGTTGGCATAAGTACCTGCGCCAATGATCGGTGAATCGCCAATGCGGCCGTATTTCTTGTAAA
The DNA here is from genome assembly GCA_038325075.1 of Bacteroidales bacterium. Classification (GTDB taxonomy): domain Bacteria; phylum Bacteroidota; class Bacteroidia; order Bacteroidales; family Lentimicrobiaceae; genus Lentimicrobium. The sequence goes on from JBBQIQ010000231.1 coordinate 308, forward strand.
CCATGCCGCCGGTTGAAGTTGCAGCGGCCAGATTGCCATTTATATCGAGGGCAACAGCCCCCACTGTACCTTTCCGGCCATCTTTTTCTATTCTTGCTTTAACTTTCAGGTACTCCTGCCAGCTTTCTTCGGTGTAGAAATATGATGGATCAACGATTTCGAGACCCTGAACCCGGGCAAATTCCTCTGCGCCACGGCCAGCCATCATCACATGCGCCGACGAATCCATAACCATTCGGGCTGCCCCGATCGGACTCTTAATGGTCATTACCCCGGCCACCGCCCCGGCTTTCAGTGATCTGCCATCCATAATGGAAGCATCCAGCTCGTTTTTGCCTTCTGCATTGAATACGGCGCCTTTGCCGGAATTGAATAATGGACTCTCTTCCATTACCTGAATCGCGGCCACTACTGCATCCAGAGCTGTTCCTCCTCCAGCCAGCACTGTTTCGCCGGTCGTCAATGCTTCTGTAAGTTTTTGCTCATACAAAACCTGTTTGTCGGGAGTTATCCGCTCAGGATTTATATTTCCGGCTCCGCCGTGGATTACCAGGACATAAGCCGGACGCTGAGCAAATGAGAAACTACTGCTGACGATGAGCAACAAAGTGAATAAGAAGCGTGTTCTTTTCATATCGAAAGGATTTTAAGGCAATAATACAAAATAACCCTGAAGATTTTGGATTGTTAATGCCGGATTTCAAAAGCGTCAAATGTGGCGGGAGTAAAGAAATATATCAGTAACGGTGTACAATCAGCTAATTTGCTATTCAGCTTATCAGATAATTATTCCATTCGTTATTGGAACAACGCCTTGATATCAATAATCCCGAGCAGATCCGAAGAGGTGATCAGAATAATAACAATAATAAACCACCTGACAAAATTGGCACCCCAGGCCACGGCATAGCGTGAAGCAACAAACGCCCCTATGATGTTACCAATGGAGTGAATCAGCCCAAACTGCCAGTTGACTTTATCGTTATAAACGAATACGGCAAGGGCAAATATGGTATAGAGTAAGACAACAAAAACCTTGATGGCATTGGCCTTTACCAGATCGTAACCGGCACCCAGGACAATTCCGGCCAGCAGGAAATAGCCGACGCCCACCTGTACAAAACCGCCATAAATGCCAATGGCGAAAAAGATGAGCATCTGCAGCGGACTGACTTTCTTCAACTGAAGTTTCTCCTGCCCTTTCAACCATTTGTCGGGTTTTGTCAGGATAAAGAATACCATCATCAGCATCACTGCTGCAATAGCCTTGCGGAATGTAGCTTCATCAATCTGAACCGAAAGTTGTGCCCCTATGATCGAACCAATGACGGTTGGAAGCGAGAGCCACAAGGCCTTGCGCGTGTCGAGCAGTTTCTGTTGCCTGAAGGAAGCAACCGATGTCATATTCTGAAGGATCACAGCAATGCGGTTGGTGCCGTTGGCTATATCGGCCGGAAGACCCATAAACATAAACAACGAAAGGGAAATGATGGTGCCACCGCCAGCCAGGGTATTGATAAATCCCACAAAAACACCGGAAACAATAAGGGCGACGACTTCAAGGCTGGACATAGGGCACGGTTGGTATGGCAAAGGTAGGGAAAGGTTAAAGTAAAAAGCTTAAAGCGCAAAGTAAAAAGTCTAAAGTAAAAAGTAAAATTCCAAACACTTAGCTCTCTGGTTGTTCGAAAGAGATTCCGTAATCCAAAGTCGGAAGTCGGAAGTCGGAAGTCGGAAGTCGGAAGTAAGAAGTAAGCCCTTCGGCTTCGCTCAGGGACCAAAATCAGCCCTTCGGCTTCGCTCAGCGACCAAAATCAGCCCTTCGGCTTCGCTCAGCGACCAAAGTCAGCCCTTCGGCTTCGCTCAGGGACCAAAGGATTTAAGAAAATCCGAAATCCGAACCGGAGTTCAGCGAAGCTAAATCCGAAATCCGAAATCACAAATCAAGGATTTATATCTTTGCACCTCAGATAATCACTCCACACTTGGACTCTTCATCCATCTTAAACAGACTAAAGCACTGCGTAAAAACCGCCCTCCCCAAAGGCCTGAAAACGGCCTGGTGGCTGATAAAAATCACCGTTCCTGTTTCTTTTGGGGTGATGCTGCTGGATTTTTTCGGGATACTGAACCTGATTGCCGGTTATACCGGGCCATTCTTCAATCTGCTCGGACTTCCGGGCGTATCCGCAATCGTATTTATTACCAGCATTTTCACCAATATCTATTCGGTGGTGGCCATTTTAGCCATGCTCGGTCTGCCGGTTCGAGAAGGCACCATTCTGGCCACCATGTGCCTGGTTTCGCATGGCTTTCTGATTGAGTCGGCTGTGATGAAAAGAACCGGATCTTCTGTGGTAAGAATGTTGATTTTACGCCTGACCGGCAGTTTTGTTGTCGCGTGGCTGCTGAACCTGATGATGCCCGGAAGTATGACGAACGAACCCATCTCCATCGCGGCAACGCAACAGGATTTTACAGCAGCGCTTTTTCATTGGTTCACTTCTATCTCATCAACCGTGCTTAAAATTCTGGTACTGGTAAATGTGCTGTTGATTTTTCAGCAGATTATGGAGGAATTTGGCTGGATTAAGGCCATCAATAAGCCTTTATCACCACTAATGAAAGTATTTGGTTTGCCAGAAAGTACCACTCTTTCGTGGGTCGTCGCCAACCTGATCGGCCTTGCTTATGGCTCCGCCATTATGATTGACCAACGCGAAAAAAACAAAATGAGCCGCGAAGATGCCGACCTGCTCAACCACCATGTGGCTGTTTCACATTCGCAACTAGAGGATCCCTTGCTGTTCATAACGCTGGGCTATACCCTGCACTGGCTTATCTGGCCAAGAATACTTATAGGGATGCTGGCGGTATGGATGAGGAAGTTAGAATTGAGCGTGCGAAATTTGCATTAGTCAGGCTTTTGCCGCCACTGAACCTCTCTGACCGGCGCGCATTCCCCAACGCACGCCAGCCTGGGATATCGACACGAATTATCCTGCCAATGTGAGACTTTGAAAAATTTAATCCAAAGCGGCCGTTCTTTCAAATAAAACAACCCCAACTCTATCTATATATACAACAAACCGGATTTTTTCATCATCTGAATAGTCAACTTGTGCCTTCCGGGGAGCCAATTGCACTATCCCTAAGCCGACTGTGTTTTGCGCCGTAAACAAAATAAAGCACCAGTCCGATCAGCAGCCAGATCAAAAACCTGAGCCAGTTGGTGATGCCCAATTGTGACATCAGATAGAAGTTGGTGATAAGGCCAAGTGCCGGAATTAACGACAATTCTTGACGTATGGCTATCCAGGTCACTGAAACAGCTACGACAAGGAATGAATAATGGGGAATTTTATGCTTGATAACATCCCAGAATGATTCGCCAGGCAGCCGGTTAAAATCGGTAATCGAAAGCAGGTCCTCCAGATCTACTTTTAACATGATAAAGAAAACACCCAGCCAGATTACCGGCAACCAGTAACGACTGTTTATATAAGGCACCCTGAATTTCCCGCTGCCACGCCGGCCCAGGTTTCCTACGGGAGTTTTCTTCCCGTCAAGGATAAGGATACCGCCCGAAACCAAAACAAAGGCAAACAGGGTTCCGATGCTGGTAAGGTCGGTAACTTCTGTCAGGTTCATAAAGAGGGTCGGAACGGCTACC
>JBBQIQ010000232.1:0-3978 GCA_038325075.1 Bacteroidales bacterium
GCTCATCCAACAGGCACCATATCCAAGATCAACGGCCGAAAGCAACATCGTTTGAATGGCAGCTCCTGCTGTCTGCATGTCGGGATGGTTTCTCATCCGGTCAATTTCTTCGTGAGTAAGTTCAGCTCCTTTTTCCAACACCGATTCATATGGCTTCATCAGCAAAACGATGATGGCAGGAGCATCTTCAAAAAAGGTAGAATACCATTCGATACGCGATAAAAATGATCGGTTTGTATCTTCCTTGTCTTTAACCGGAAGGTTCCCAATGCGTTCTGAAACTGCCTGAGCCATCTTTTTAAGCAATTTCTGGTTAGTGATCACCAGGAATTTCCATGGTTGCGAATTGTTGATGCTGGGGGCCAATCCTGCACGTCGGACAAGTTCCTTTAAATCTTCGGATTTTATTTTTTCGGCAGTGAAACTTCTGACACTTACCCGGGTTTCAATTGCATGCACTAGTTCCATGAGTCTTTTTTTGTAGGTAAATTTCGCAATTATTCAGCTCGATTGGTTTGATGTTATAAATATAATATATTTGTGAAGTTAATCCAGCACATAAAATCCATCTATACCATGAGCAAAGAATTAGATCAACTTCAGCCAGCCCGGTTGTGGCATTATTTTCAGGAAATCTGCAAAATTCCACGCCCTTCCAAAAAAGAAGAGAAAATAGCTGCATACATTGTTGCATTTGGCAAAAACCTTGGCCTTGAAACCATTGTTGATGAAATCGGAAATATCTTAATCAGGAAACCAGCGACCTCCGGCCTGGAGAACAGGAAGTCAGTCGTTCTGCAAAGCCATATCGATATGGTTTGTGAAAAAAACAGCGACACCCTGCACGATTTTGACACCGATCCCATTCTGCCATACATTGACGGTGAATGGGTGAAAGCGCGCGGAACCACTCTGGGTGCCGATGATGGCATTGGCATTGCGGCCCAACTTGCTATTCTTGAAGCAAATGATATACCCCACGGACCCCTCGAATGCCTATTCACGATTGACGAAGAAACCGGTCTCACCGGGGCTTTCGGATTAAAACCCGATCTGCTGAAAAGTCAAATACTGCTCAACCTTGATTCGGAGGATGAAGGGGAAATTTTTATTGGTTGTGCCGGAGGAAAAGACACAGTAATTACCATGAATTACTCAAAAGTTCCTGTGGGTGCAGGAATGGTTGGGTACATAGTTAAAGTCAGCGGACTGAAAGGTGGCCATTCGGGCGACGATATTAACAAAGGGCTGGGCAATGCCAATAAAATCCTGAACCGACTGTTATGGGAGGCTAATCGCCGGTTTGAACTCCGACTCTCGAAGTTTGATGGCGGAAACCTTCGCAACGCCCTCGCCCGTGAAGCGATGGCGGTGGTGATTGTTCCCAAACGGTTTGCTCCTGATTTCGAGAAATATGCGACGAATTATTACAGCATCGTTAGAAATGAATACAAAGTAACCGAGCCCGGGCTCAATGTTCAGTATAAACCAACCGACCTGCCTGATTTTCTACTGGATGCCGCCACCCAGGAAAGGCTGATGAATGCCCTATATGCCTGTCCCCATGGAGTTATTGCAATGTCAGCCGACATTCCGAATTTTGTGGAAACTTCAACCAATCTGGCTTCTGTAAAAACCTACGAACAGAAAATCGAAATCACAACCAGTCAGCGAAGTTCAGTTGAGTCGGCTAAAGACGATATCGGCAATATGGTGGTGGCCGTGTTTAACCTGGCCGGCGGCAAAGCTGTTCATTCCGACGGTTATCCGGGATGGACACCCAATCCGAAGTCTGAGGTACTCGAAATATCGCGCACAGCCTATCAGCATCTCTTCAATACCGAACCTAAAGTGCTGGCAATTCATGCCGGCCTCGAGTGCGGGCTTGTTGGCGAAAAATATCCGGGCATGGACATGATTTCTTATGGCCCGACCATTAAAGGTGCCCATTCGCCTGACGAAAGGCTGAAAATCGATACTGCGTTGAAATTCTGGGATCTTACCCTTGAAATTCTGAAGCAGATTCCGGTTGAGGAAAACGCATAAATTTGATCTTCCGGCCTGTTTCAGGCCGGTTTTTTTATGTCTTTAATTTCATTGTTAATATGAAAAAGTGCTTCGCTATTGTTTTGATGATAACATCAATTGCATCATCCGGGCAAAAACAATCTGATCAGAAACTTGAGTGGTTTAACGATGCAAAGCTGGGTATCTTCTTACATTGGGGCATTTATTCGGTCAATGGCATCAGTGAATCCTGGTCATTTCATAACCGCCGGATTTCCCACCAGGATTATATGAAACAGCTTGATGGCTTTACAGCTTCATCCTATGATCCGGCTCAATGGGTAAGCCTGATTAAGGAAAGTGGTGCGAAGTATGCGGTTATAACTTCAAAACACCACGATGGCGTTGCCTTGTGGGATACAAAAATGAATGACCTGAGCATTCCGCTGAAAACGCCTGCCGGGCGGGATGTGCTGACACCGTTTATACAGGATTTGAGGAATGCAGGTTTAAAAGCAGGGCTTTATTATTCGCTCATTGACTGGACGCACCCCGATTACCCGGGCTTTTTGCGCGATTCAGCTAAATACACTGTTGCAGATAATCCGGAGAAATGGCAGAATTTCCAGTCGTTTATGAACGGACAATTAGATGAATTGCAGCGTACTATCAACCCTGATCTATGGTGGTTCGATGGCGATTGGGAGCATTCGGCCGAAGAGTGGCAGGCCAGTGATATCCACGTAAAGTTGCTTGCAGCCAACCCTAAAACCATCATTAACGGCAGACTGGCCGGTTTTGGTGATTACGATACCCCTGAGCAAAACTTTCCGGTAACCCGGCCCGACAGCCCTGCCTGGGAGTTGTGTATGACCATGAACGATTCCTGGGGATACCAGGGAAAGGATACCAGTTATAAAACACCTTTTGAAATTATCAGCATTTTTGCAGATGTCATTGGATATGGTGGTAATCTGCTACTTGATATTGGCCCGAAGGCCGATGGAACCATTCCGGAAGAGCAGGTTTATATCCTGAAAGAATTGGGAAAATGGACCACAAAGAACGGTGAAGCCATTTTCGGCACTAAAGCCGGCCTGCCACAGGGGCATTTCTACGGCCCATCAACTCTTTCGGCCGATTCACTGAGTCTGTATCTGTTTGTAAGCGGTAAATCCTGCGGACAGGTTATGATTAAAGGATTGAAAAATACGATCCGCGAAGCATCGGTGTTGGGAAAAACGATGCAGCTTCATCCGAAGATAGTTGGGAAGATTTCCTGGAGCCCGGTTCCGGGGCTGGTGTTTATCGATCTTCCGGAAGGCTCAGGAGATCAATACATGACGGTGATTAAACTAACATTTGATAAACCGATTTCACTCTACAGGGGCAAAGGAGGATTGCAATGAGGAACTTATTCCGGAATTTATTGCTGATGTTATTTTTTTTGGGATATTCCGCAGTCCTTCTGGCACAGCACCACGAAGACCGGGTTTATTTCTGGCCAACCGATTCGCTGGTAAAGCAAAAGCTGGCCTGGTGGCAGGATCAGAAATTTGGACTGTTGATGCACTGGGGGCCTTACAGCCAATGGGGCGTGGTCGAAAGCTGGAGCATTTGCCCCGAAGATGAGGACTGGTGCACCCGTCGCGGACCCTATTCCACAGATTATTTTGAATACCGGAAAGCTTATCAGAACTTGTCGGCTACCTTTAATCCGGCTAAATTCAATCCTGAACGATGGGCTGAAGCCGCCTCAAAAGCTGGCATGAAATATATGGTCTTTACCACCAAGCACCACGATGGCTTCTGCATGTTTGATACAAAACTGACTGATTACCGTATTACTTCTCCGGGTTGTCCTTTTTCCGGTAATCCCAGGTCCAATGTCACTCTTGAGATTTTTAATGCTTTCCGCGAAAAGGGAATGGGCATAGGCGCATACTTTTCCAAGCCTGACTGGCATTGCCC
>JBBQIQ010000233.1:0-3972 GCA_038325075.1 Bacteroidales bacterium
TTCTAATTTTCTTTTAGCCACCGGAATAATTAATGATAATCTGTTGTTTTGGGGTTGATATTTCTGGTTACAATTCTGGAAACCCGGGTTCCTTCGGTTGGAAGTCCAGCTTCTAAGTAAATGACAAGGAGAAAAAAGGGGTGGGTGTCGAGGGACGTGGCTAACATCTGCTCTGTGCCCTGAGCTCTCCCGACAAAGTGGTCGGGATTCCCCCGCAAAAGAGTGCGGGGCAAGCTGCTTCGCTCCCTGTGCCCTGCGCTCTGTGCCCTGTGCTCTGCGCCCTGCGCTCTGCGCTCTGTGCCCTGCGCCCTGTGCCCTGCGCCCTGAGCCATGCGCCCTGCGCCCTGAGCCCTGAGCCCTGAGTAACTATTCCCGGCTCAGTAACCAGGCATTGGGAAATTCACCTGCCCGGTATTCATGCATTTTTTGAGTTGCCAGTTTTTTGTCGTTAAAGCCCTGAATACTTACAATGTATAAGCCCCGCCTGTTCTGCCCGTTAATGGACGAATCATAACCTTTAGACCTGAGATCCAATACCAGGTTTTCAGCGTTTTCCTTAACACCGAATGCACCGGCTATTACGAAAAAGACATCAGATTTTGCAGGTTCGGTAATTATTTTTTCTTCGGATGCAGGAGAAGCATTCGTTTCAACGGGCGCTTTCTCAGGAAGGGTGTTGATTAACTTTGTTTCGGGTTTGGGTTTGGCTGTGGGTTTCGCCGGAGCTTCAGTTGAAACCCATTCAGAGGGTATGAAAGAAGCAGAATTATGATAGAATGTGGTTATTTTATCGGTGTTGAATGATGCCCATAACCCAAAACCGATGAATGGCAGAAACACGGCAGCCCATTTCAGGGTGGCCGGCAGACGGCGGGCAGACCTTACAGCCTGCGGAGCCATTATTCTCCGACTGATCTTTTCGTGAAGTGCTTCGCGTTTTACAGCCGGAGAGGTAAAAGTGGTAAGGCCATAAGAATCACTATGGTAATTCACGGAAGAATCGGGATTGAACTGAAGGTTGTTTTCCCTGTCGTGGTAGAGTGTGCCAATCTGACCAAGCAATAACCGGTCACCTTTATCAAGTTTATTTTTTATAACAGCCACTTCCTGTGAAATCAGGTCAACTGCCTCGCTGAAGGTAATTCCCATCCCAATATGGATAGCATCGGCCAGCAGCCCATCGTTGTTTCGCAGGCTTGCGTTAAAAACAAGTCTCCGCGCCGGGGGGGTAAATGTATGCAACACAGGATGTATCCTTGCTGGGGTGTAATTGGCAATAAACCCACCCAAATCAGGTACAATCACGCAGTCGTGCCTGTACAATAATTTGTTGATGTATTGTTCGGTTACCATGGCTTTAATTTTTCATTGCTGGAGCACTCATGTTTTAGAAGTTGATCAATACCTGACATTAAAGTAGTTAACCTTATCCAGACATTGAGCCTCTGAACCCGCTAAAATAATACGAAAGCACTTACTTATCAAGGATTGTTGGTAAGTTTTAATAAATCTTCGGGTGTGTCGATGCCCGAAGTTTCAAACTCAGTGATATCGGTAATGATTGCATACCCGTTCCACAGCCATCTCAACTGCTCCAGCGATTCTGCTTCTTCAGGCGGAGCAGGGTTTAGCAGAACCAGTTTTTCCAGTGTCTTAGTCCTGTAGGCATAAATTCCGATGTGCTTATAGTAACTGTATTTACCAATCCATTCCTGTTTAGGGAGTCCCCGGAAGTGAGGTATCGGCGAACGGCTGAAGAGCAGGGCACGACCGGAATTATCAGTGACCACTTTCACTACGTTTGGGTTAAACAGGTCGCCAGCAATTTCTATTTGCTTAATCAGGGTGGCAATTTCAGTTTCCGGTTTCCCGAAAAGGCTGATTACCCTGTCAATCTGCTGAGGCTGAATAAATGGCTCATCACCCTGTATGTTGACGGCAATGTCGAAAAACTCTCCATCCTTTGCCAGAATTTTAATGGTTTCGCCCAGGCGGTCGGTGCCGCTGCGGTGCGCAGTAGAGGTCATTACTGCCCTTCCTCCAAAACCGGCAACATGATCATAAATGCGCTGATCGTCGGTTGCAACCACAACGGTATTGAGTTCCCGGCAGGATGATGCCTGGTGGTAAACCCTTTCAATCATGCTAATGCCATTGATCTGAACCAGGGGCTTTCCCGGGAAACGGGTTGATGCGTACCTTGCCGGGATAATTCCTGCTATCCTTGTCCGGATTTCAGAAAAGGCCATGGATTTCAGCATTTATCTTATCAATAACCCCGGCCATATCTTCGGGTTTTTCTGAAAAATTGATGTTGTCAACTTCAACAATCAACAATTTGCCGAGGGTATATTTGCTTACCCAGGCTTCATAACGGTCGTTCAGGCTTTTTAAATAGTCAATCCTGATTGAGCTTTCGTAATCCCGGCCACGTTTCTGAATCTGATTAACCAGCGTTGGAACGCTTGCCCGAAGATATATCAGGAGATCAGGCGGCTTTACAAAGGTGCTCATCAACTCGAACAATGAAGAGTAATTGTCGAAATCGCGGGTGGTCATCAGGTTCATGGCATGCAGGTTCGGGGCAAAAATATAGGCATCTTCATAGATTGTGCGGTCCTGAACCACTGTTTTCCCGCTGTTGCGGATCTCTATTATTTGTCTGAAGCGGCTATTGAGGAAATAAACCTGCAGGTTGAATGACCAGCGTTGCATATCTTCATAAAAACCTGGTAGATATGGATTTGTCTCGACATCTTCGTAATGGGGTTGCCATCCGAAATGCCTGGCTAATAGTCCCGAAAGGGTTGTTTTCCCGGAGCCGATGTTGCCTGCTATTGCAATATGCATGATTGTGTTGGATAAATGGGTTAGTAAATCGACAGTTTCAGTTAACTGTCAAATGTATGAAGTAATGGTTAATTGTCGGTATTTTTTCCGACGAATTGGTCAGGCAGTTTCGATTTTCTCCAGTTTATTTGGATGTAAGGTACATTTCCAATGCATTGGGATATTGTTTTTGACTTGGAATCGTTTTTCTACTCTTTCATTATCGCTAAAATCTCATCCACATAGATTCTGTTATTTGAAAGCCTCGGCACCTTATACTGTCCACCCAGTTTGTCCCGTTTTTTCAACCAGTTGTAAAACGAGCCATGAGGCATTGGCCTGACAATGGGTTCCCCCAGCACCATGTTATGATATCGTTTGGCTTCATAATCTGAGTTAAGCGCTTTCAGCGCGTTGTCGAGTATTTCGGTGAAGTAGGCAAGGTCAGACGGTTCTTTCTCAAACTCAATCAACCATTCGTGGGCCCCGCTGCTTTTATCGCTGAAATAAACAGGAGCAGCCGTAAATTCATTGATCATCGCGCCGGTTTTTTCGCAGGCACTTAGCAGTGCCTTTTGGGCATTGTCAATAATAAGTTCCTCGCCAAATGCATTGATAAAGTTGCGGGTGCGGCCGGTTATTTTTATCCGGTAGGGATCAATCGAAGTAAATGTGACTGTATCGCCGATCTGATAACGCCAGAGGCCCGCATTGGTGCTAATGACCAACGCGTAGTTTATGCCTGTTTTAACCTCTGCCAGGGGAATCGTTTTTAACTCAGCCTGTCCGAAGTCGTTCATTGGTATTAATTCATAAAAAATACCATAGTCGAGCATAAGCAGCATATCATCGGCATCGTTCCTGTCCTGAATGCCAAAAAAACCTTCGGATGCATTGTAGGTTTCAAGGTAATTCATCGGACCAGGAATCAGTTGTCTGAACTGGTTGTGGTAAGGTAAAAAACTAACCCCGCCGTGTACAAACAACTCAAGATTAGGCCAGACTTCCCTGATGTTGCTTTTGCCGGTGATTTCGAGTACCCTTTTTAGTAAAACAAGCGTCCATGAAGGAACACCGGTTATATTGGTAACATCCTCATAGCGGGTAATCTGTGCTATTTTTTCAATTTTGCTCTCCCATTCC
>JBBQIQ010000234.1:0-3943 GCA_038325075.1 Bacteroidales bacterium
TGATTTATTGAAAAAAAGCGATAAAGAAGGTCTGAAAGCACTTGAACAGGAATGCCTGGCAAACAACGCCCGTTTTAAAGACTGGGAATGCACCGAAGAAAAGATGAAGCTGACCAAAGGTGGCAAGGCGTTGTATATGCACTGCCTTCCGGCTGATATTTCAGGTGTTTCATGCAAAGAGGGCGAAGTTGCCGGAAGTGTGTTTGAGCGTTACCGCATTGAAACTTACAAGGAAGCTGGTTACAAACCGTATATCATTGCAGCGATGATTCTGAATAATAAATTTGGGAATGCGGCTGAGAGACTGGAGAACCTTTATAATGCAGGAAAAAAGAGGGTTTTTTAAGCGCACTTCCGTGAAATTTTCAATAATCAGGAATGCCTGCATCAGAAGGTAAGATGCAGGCAAACTTCGGTTTTTGACCAATGCCATCACTTGCCGTCTTGCAGAAACTCCTGAAAAAATGCACCCCCAGTAACCACCAACCTTGAACTATTGCCGGAATAAGGTTGAAAGAAAAAATAAGGTTAAAAATGGAGGGTGAAGCAGTTGGGTTACTAAGGTTATTAAGAAAATAATAAGGTTTTGTTCCGTTCCAAAATCCGCAGTAACTTTTAAAACTTCCGGAATCAATCTTATCCATTCTTAAAACCTCAGTAACAAGACATAACCACCACACCTCCAAACCTAATTGCATCTTCTAACGTGAAAGGTGGTGCGCATCTTTCTTTCTATGCGCACCAAAGGGTTGCTATTCCGCTGGTCTGCCATTGATTAACAGCATACAGGTCTTTCCCTGTATTTTTTTACCCTCAAAAATATCTTCATCACAAGTCTGTACATTGGTTTTGGCGGAAATGGATGATATGCTTTCCGGATCCCAGATAACCAGATCTGCATCCGAACCAACCGCGATTTCACCCTTTCGTGCATAAAGCCCGAAAATCCGGGCAGCGTTGGTAGAGGTCAGTGCAACAAACTGTTGCAAACTGATTTTTCCGGTCAGCACTCCATAGGTATAGAGCAACGCCATACGGTGTTCAACACCTCCGGCACCGTTGGGTATTTTGGTGAAGTCGTGCAATCCCTGGTCTTTTTGTCCGAACGTATTGAAAGGGCAGTGGTCGGTTGAGATGACATCCACGGTGCCATCCTGCAGCGCCAGCCAAACAGCATCCTGATCTTGCTTACTGCGGATTGGCGGGCTGATGATGTATTTTAAGGATTCCAATTCCGGAAGCTGATAAACGCTTTCGTCCAACAGCAGGTATTGTGGGCAGGTTTCGCAATAGATGGGCAGCCCTTCGCGTTTTCCTTGCCGGATAAACTCAAGCGATTGAGCAGTGGAAGTATGAACGATGTAAGTTCGGCAACCTGTTTTTCTGCAAAGGTCAACTACCTTTTTTACAGATTCAGACTCCGTTTCTGGAGGGCGCGAAAGGGAATGGTAAAGCGGGGCCGTTTTGCCTTGTTCCAGGAATTCCTGCTGCTTCTGAAGGATCAGATCGCCTTCTTCGCAATGCACCAGCATTAGCGCATTCAGACCAGCCGCAGCAACCATCAACTGCTCCAGTTCATGATACTCAATGCCAATGCTTCCTTTGTAAGCTAAGTATGCCTTGAAAGACCTGATACCGGCTTCTTCAACGCACCAGCGCATCTGTTCAGGAATGGTTTCATCAAACCAGGTAATGCCCATGTGGAGGCTGCATTCCAACAGACTTTTGGCTGCTTCCTTTTGTCTGATGGCCAGCGCTTCTTTCAGGGATTGACCTCTGTCAGGGGTTACAAAATCGATGAAATAGGAAGTGCCACCTGCAATCGCGGCACGGCTGCCACTTAAAAAATTGTCGCAGGAAGGGCCAGCCGGGGTTGGCAATTCAAAATGTACATGCGGGTCAATTCCACCCGGGAAAATGTATTTTCCTGAAGCATCAATAATTTGGTGGTCGGGAAACATACCCAAAGCCGGATTTTCAATAAGCGAAATTTTTTGATCACAAACCTCAATACATGCATTAAAACTGCCAGCGTGAGTAATAATGGTTCCGTTGGTGATCAGGTATTTCATAAGAAAAATTTTATTCCTGTTTTAATAGAGTTCTACAATTGCTTCAAGAAATCATCAATTGATAGTTTTCTGATAATTCCATTCTCCATCAATGCAACCTCTGTAAGTGCTTGTTTTATGTCTTTCCGAATTTTGTTCAAACGTTTTTTTCTTGAAAGTTCGCCTGAATTTTCACGATGATTGTCAATGGTTTTCATAAGTGGAGTTGATATTTTAGGTAGTTTTATCATCTGGCCAATTTTATTCCACAAGCAATTTCTCATACCTTCCGCCTTCGTTCATCGTAAAACCAAGTTTCTTAAGATATTCCGAATATTTCACGCTGTTGCCTTCAGCGATCACTTTGGTGAAGCCATCATTGATAAATCTGTTCCTCAAACGAAGGTAGATAAATTTTCCGTTTTTAAAGTCGCGGTACTCCGGGATCACATAATCGAGTCCAACTACCAGGCAGTGGTCTTTCTCGCGGTGAGCCAGAAAAATTCCGGCAACGGCCATATCGCGCAGAATAAAGAAACTGATGGTGTTCATTTCCGGTTTGTAAGAAAAGCCAGGGAAAAAGCGTTGGATGTCTTTGTTGTGAAATTGCAGGAAGCGAATTAAATACCGGTTCTCAGCTTTCACCTCCAGAATTTCGAAGACCTCCTTTTTGGAATAGATGGTATAGAGATAGTAAATATCAACAAAAGCGATGAATCCATTCAGAAACCCGACAGGCAGCGCACCAATTAAAAATCCATAAGTCGAGAAGGTAATGGCACCTGCCAGGTTGATCCACCTGAATTTCAGGATGGAATTCATGGTCATTGACGCGGCGATAATAACCGATGCAAGGTATCCCACCCATTGCAATATGCTGATATCCATATATGTATGATTATGCCGCCGGAATAAAACCGGATGGTTTAAAACAAGCGCAAAGTTAGGATAAAGAGGGCAGGCTACCTCATTTTCTGCCAAAGCCTTTCGGCCTGCACGTTGGCATCTTTCAGTATGCTCTGCTCATCAACTGTAATAACTTTCCCATTCTCAACAATCAGCTTGCCCTGTGAAATTACATGGGTCACTTGCCTTGATTCAATTCCGAAAAGAAAATGCCCGAGGAAATTATCGCTGTTAAATGGGGTAGGGGTGTCGTAATCGAGAACAACAAGGTTATTGTCCCCGTCGCCTTTAAAACCGTTTGAATGGAGGTAGCTGTGCACATTTCTGAATCTTCGGTAGGTTTCTGCGTAGTCAATGTTATCGAAATTATGGCCGGCGAAAAATGCTGACTTTGCGCTGCGGAGCAGGTCGCTGTGCATACCATCGGTGCCCAGCATAATCCGGTTGCTTAATCCCTGCGAGTTGAAGAAACCTACAGAATTGTTAAGGTTGCTTTCCATATTCTGCACAACCCAGGCCGGGGAGTCGGCAACCAGTTTTCGCTCCTGTTTATCCAGATGAAGGCAGTGGCCAAGAATGGTTTTAGGAAAGTCGAGAGCCCCGGCTTTGGCGAGCCGGTTGACAACCCGTTCGTTATATGTTTGCAGGCAATGCGCTTCATCGGAATCATCTTCGGCCACATGAATGTGAATGCCCGAATTTGTCTCTTTAGCTAAGGACACGGCATTTTTCAGCGTTTTATTGCCAACAGTGAAAGAAGCATGCAGCCCTACCAGACCCTGCCTTTTGGCAAGGTAGTCCTCCGATTCCCTGAGTCCTTTCTGAGCAATAGCCAGTCCATCTCTGTCTGAAATTTCGTAGCAAAGCAGATGCCCGACGCCAACTTCGTCGAAAGCCCGGGCGATGGTTTCCAGACTTCCTTCCACTGCAAAGGGCGAAGCATGGTGATCGATGGCGAAGGTAACTCCGTTTTTAGCGCAGGCTAT
>JBBQIQ010000235.1:0-3873 GCA_038325075.1 Bacteroidales bacterium
TACACCTGTAAAATCTTTTATCTCACCATTCCGGGCTTTCTTGTACATGCCCTTGATGTCGCGTTCTTCGCATAAATTCAGGGGTGCATTTACAAACACATTGATAAAATCATCCCGGCCAATAATGTCCCTGGCCACAGCCCGAAGCTTTTCAGTCGGGGTAATAAAAGCATTAATGGTAATTGTTCCGCTTTCTGCAAACAACTTTGATATTTCAGCTATCCGCCGGATGTTCTCATTGCGGTCATCCTCCGAAAATCCAAGGTCGCTGCAAATACCCTTACGTGTAACATCGCCATCCAGCAAACGCACATGGAATCCACGGCTGATTAGTAACTGCTCCAGGCCAATGCCTATGGTTGTTTTGCCGGAACAAGGCAGGCCTGTTAGCCAGATAACCCTGGCATGTTGCCGAAGTTTTTTTTCCTTTGATTGCCTGAGTGTGGCTGAATTCATTAATCTAAGATTCGGTATGTAAAGGGAAGGCAAAATTAGTATAATTTTTCAGAAGGCTGTCAAGGTTATGGACAGTGAAGAATATCTGTTTGTAAGTAAGGCCTGAATCCAAGTCAACAGGGAATATCAGACTCTTATATCCAGGGCTGTAGTTGTCGGATGAAAAGAAAAGAGGCTGGCCCGGGAAGGAGACAGCCTCTTTTATATAAGTGATTCAATTTCAGGATTTTTTGAACATTTTATCAATGATTCCTTCTTCCTCGGGTTCCTGGTCATCGGTATAATAGCCATAACCATAGCCGTAACCGTAACCATAGCCGTAACCGTAACCATAGCCATAGCCATAACTATAGGAATTGTTATCAAGCCTTACATCATTAACCAGAATTGTAATATCAGGCATATTCCGCTTTTCGATATCCGCGATGATCGAACCAAATATTTTCTTGTTGGTGTAATTTTGTCTGACAACAAAAACGGTTACATCAACATACTTCATCAAAAGAAATGCATCGGTTACCAGACCAACAGGCGGAGAGTCCACAATAATGTAATCATAGCGTTCCTTCAGGCCTTCAAAAAGAAGGTTGTTTCTTTCTGAGCCAATCAATTCGGCAGGATTTGGCGGCACAGGGCCTGCCATGATAATATCCAGATTCCCGAGGGGCGATTTCTGAATGATGCTGTCAATGGTGCTTTTACCGATCAAATAAGAACTGATGCCCTCGGTGTTGGAAAGTCCGAAATCCTGGTAAATCTTCGGTTTGCGGAGGTCAAAACCCAGCAGCAGGGTCTTTTTACCATAGAGGGCAAATATTGAGGCAAGGTTAATGGAAATAAAGGTTTTACCTTCACTTACCATGGTAGATGTAATAAGAATGGTCTGTTTGTTGCCCGTTTGCTTAAAATACTGCAGATTGGTTCTGATCGACCTGAACGATTCGGCAATAGATGATTTCGGATACTCTGCAACCACAATTTTACTGTCTTTATTATTGTGTATGATGTGGCCGAGCAAAGGAAGCGATGTAAGAGCCTCAAGTTCCTTCTTGTCTATCAGTTTTTCATTAAAATATCCCTTACCAAGTACATATACGATGGGGAAGATAAAGCCCAGTAACAAAGCAATGGTGTAATTCAACGTCTTTTTGGGGAAAACAGGTTCCATTTCATCTGAAGAGGCCAGATCGATAACCTCATTATCAGGCATGTTTGAAGCACGGGTAATTTGAGCCTCAGACCTTTTCTGAAGAAGGTAGGTATAGATGGCATCGTTCAGCTTGAATTTACGTTCAATGCCAAAAAGCAACCGCTGGGTTGCAGGCAGCTTGCTTATCTTTCCTGAAAGCACATTTATACGGTTGTCGATTTCCCTGATTGAAATATTGGAAGTGTTAACGATGTTATTGATGTTTTCCTCGAGTGTCCGCTTGTTTACCCTGATGCGATCATCATAAGAGGCGATGATAGGGTTTTTTTCCTTGGCCATCAGCATTGCCTCGCCCCGGCTGGCATAGAGTGCAGTAAGGTCGGTAATGAGTTTAGTCAGAATGGGATCATCAATGCCCATGGAGGAAGGTACGGTAAGCCCGGCCAGGTCACTTTCATTTTTCCTGAGGTAATCGCGCAGATAATTGTAGTATTTGTTTTTTACAAAAAGGACAGCTTTCTCATTTTCAAGTTCTTTCATCTGCTGGAATACCTGCTGTGACTGGAAATCCAGATCCATAACGACATTTTTGGTCCTGAAATCCTGCAACACGGTTTCGGCGGTACGCAACGAATCGGTGATTCCCAGGAGTTGCTCATCAATAAAATTAATGGTATTGGTTGCAATCTGGTTCTTTTTCTCCAACCCGCGGGCCATATAAACCGAAGTGAGGGTGTTCAGGAAGTCCGTCGCTTTGTTTACATTGGTGCTACGCAACGAAATTTCAACAATTGATGCTTCGCGGTTAATGGGCTCAATTTGAAATCCCATGAACTGTTTGGTGAGATCCTCAATTTTATTGAAGGAAAAAAACATATTGAGGTTAACGTGTTCTTTGGGTTTAAAGTTGGTGTTCAGCAGAACTTTAAAATTATAATAATTGCCCCGGATCTGTTCACCAAATCTGTATTTTCCCCTGACTTCAAACTTCTGGTTGATTTGTTCAATTTGCTTGCCCCTGGCATAGTCATAAAGAAAAACAGATTCCCCTTCAGTTGAAAGGCTGAATTCATTATTGGGCAATATGATCAGGTTAAACCTTAAACCGGCGGGTTGCGGATTGGCAGTATCGAATTCAACAGTAAAAGGAGATTCTTTGTAAAGTTCACGGGTGAGAAAGTTCTCTTCCTGGTAATATGAAACTTTAAAATCCAATGTTCGGACAGCCCTATTAACCAACGAGCGTGATTTGAGCACTCCGATCTCATTTTCGAGAACCTGTGCATTTTTAACATTTCCCAGGCCCAATAGTGCCTGTGGGTCAAAACTTGACTTGTCGTCTTTTATCAGCACCGTAGTGCCCA
This sequence comes from Bacteroidales bacterium, assembly GCA_038325075.1. GTDB lineage: Bacteria > Bacteroidota > Bacteroidia > Bacteroidales > Lentimicrobiaceae > Lentimicrobium. The sequence continues at coordinate 2,971 of JBBQIQ010000235.1, forward strand.
CTTTGTAAATCGGCTGTGTGTATTTATTGAACAGAAAGGCAATAGCCAAAGCAATAAATACTGTAATGATGAAGAAATACCAATAATGGTAAAACTTAAAAAACAACTGTTTAAAGTCAACAGTTTCTTCCTGGGGGGGTTGATTGGTGTAATTCTCCACGGTAAATCTATTTAAAATAACTCATCAAGAGCAGGGTTGTGGTAATGGTTGAAAAAATAATTGCGTACGGGAAAGCGGTGAACGCGTAGTTTTTACTGGTCATAGGCTCAATATAAACGATATCATCGGGCTGCAGAAAATAGGCGGGCGATTCAAGTATATTGGCTTTTAACAGGTTAACCGTATAAACAGATGAACCTGTAGATGTTTTTCTGATAATGGTAATTTTATTTCTTTTCGCGTAGGGCAAAAGGTCGCCGGCCATACTAATGGCCTGTAGGATATTGATGCTTTCCTGATAAATAAGGTATGTACCTGGCTTGGTGACTTCCCCGAGAAGGCTAATTTTGAAGTTCACCAGCTTAACCGTAACAATGGTCATTTGGTAGTAGTCGTTTATCAAAGATTGAAACTTGCTTTTAACTTCACTCACTGTTATTCCGGCAACCATAATTTTACCGACAACCGGAAAATTAATATACCCTGAATCAGATACCATGTAACTATTGAGATATATGCTCATTTCGGAGGATACCTGATAAGATGTCCTTTGATTTGACTCGAAAGGATTCATATTTTTTGAATCAAGGCTGCTAACATCCACGTATAAGTTGTCACCAGGCTGGACTTTGTAATCCGGACTGCTCTCGTTAATAAACTCAACTTTCCCTTCTTTCTGATAATCAGCGACATCCTGAATGTATCTCACCCTTTTGAGTGATACACAGGAGCTAACCAAAAGT
>JBBQIQ010000236.1:0-3772 GCA_038325075.1 Bacteroidales bacterium
ATTTCACGCATTACGTGAAGTTCCTCGTCGTATATAATGGTGTTGAGGGTAAGATATGATTTAACGCCATTTTCGAGGCAGATCCGCGTAATTTCCCTGATATCATCGGGCGAAAAGTTGCTGGATGACCGGGCACGCATATTCAGTTGACCCGCTCCAAAATAAACCGACCCGGCTCCACCCTGAATCGCTGCCATCAGCGATTCAAACGACCCGGCAGGGGACATAATTTCAATTTCAGGCATAAAAGTTATTGATTTCCGGCAAAGATAAGCCTATTTCACGAATTGAATACCTGCGCGGCCCCTGGCGGTTTTAAGCTTTGTCTTTTGCTAATGCCTGTCTGAAAAAACAATTTTCAGTTATTCTTTCTGACACCGGAAAATCTTCGGTTGGAAACTTACTTTTAACGAATTTGGCGATAAACCCATGCAAAGGAGTATGGTTATCAACCATCATGCAATAACTAAAAATTCAGTTACAATCCCAGAAATAAATCAATGTCTAAAAGACCGGTAAAACAAGTTGATTTAAGCAGCGAATTCAGCCTGATCAATGCTCTGATAATTAAGTCAGGGTTGACTGGAATTGTTATAGCCGGGCCGCGTTTCAAACGAAAAAAATTAACTTCCCTCGACCTGCTCTTACTTCATAAGAATCAGTCACACAGCAAGTCACATCTGCTCGACGAAATTGATTTTACCTGGTTGGTTTCACAACCAGCCGTTTTTCAAAAAATTGCGGAAGAAGGTGTCTTTGGCGGTGAAACTGATGTGATAACTATATCCGGGCCACAGAAACTTTATTATTCCGTCTTTCCGGTAATGGTCTTTTCAACTTTAAGGCTGATAGCACTCGTATTTGATCAGGAGCGGGAGATAAAAGAAGAAGACCGGTATTTAATAAGTTCATCGTTGAAATTAATCAGTAAACAATTAGAGTTAAAGGATGAAGCAGATGATCTGAAAATTGACAAAATCCGCTATACCCGCCTTTTTGAGTCTGCCCCCGAGGCCATTGCAATGCTTGATAAGAATAACCAAATTCTGGATGTGAATCCGGAATTTGAGCAATTATTTCTTTATAAAAAAGCAGCTATTTTAGGCAAAAAACTTGATGAACTGATTGCCCCGGCCAATCTGATACCGGAAGCCATGCAACTGACCAAAATTAACTGGGAAGGTGGCAGGGTTGCTGTTGAAACGCAGCGAATGCGGCACGATGGCAAACTGATAGATGTTTCGGTGCTGGGTGTGCCTTTTGTCCAAGGCAATGGCCACTTGTGTATTTATGGCATTTATCGCGATATAACAGCCCGGAAAAATAGTGAGAAACAGGAACTTCGCCGTTTAGCTTTTATTGAGTTTATCAGCAGATTGTCTTCCGATCTGATTAACATGGATGTCCGGGAAATTGACCAAACAATCAGCAGTGGCCTGGAAACAGTTGCCAGGGTCTATTCTGCCGAAAGAGCTTACCTGATGGAACTTTCAGATGCAGGCGACCTTATAAAAATAACCCATGAATGGACTGCTGACCCACGTTTTTCTCACCGCGAAAGACAACCTGATATTTATCTGAGCGACCTACCGGAATATTTCAGGAAACTATTAGCCGGGCAGATGCTTTACTTCCACCGGGTTGACATTGGAAATGAAGAGGATACAAAAGCCTTGGGCTTCTTTTTCGATCTGCTTGATATTGAATCAATGGTAAATATTCCGCTTTGTGTGGATAACAGGTTCAGTAACTTTATCGCGTTCGACACCTTCAGCAGACCGGTCTTTTGGGATGATCAGGCCTTAAACTCATTTAAACTTACCGGCCAGATATTGGTAAACGCGCTCGAAAGAAAGCACCGTGAATTGGCCTTTCAGGATGCATTGCACAAGGCCGAAGCCTCCGACAAGCTTAAATCTGCATTTCTGGCTGGCATCTCTCATGAAGTACGCACCCCGATGAACCATATTCTGGGTTTCATTGAAGTAATGGACGACCCGTATCTCGGGCAAAGTGAAAAAGATGAATATCTTGCAATTATGAAGTCAAGCGGCAATCATCTTTTACGATTGATTGATGATGTCATTGAACTGGCGCTGATTGATTCAGGACAGGTTATCGTGAACAACACGCCATGCGATATTTGTCGTGTTTTGGAATCGCTTCTTGTAGAATTTGAAGGGTTAAAGTCTGAACTTAACAGGAATTCCGTTAAGCTTATACTGACAATTCCAGGGGAATGCCGGCAAATGATCATCAAGACGGATGAAATAAGGCTCAGGCAAATACTCTGGAACCTTCTATCCAACGCTATCAAATTTACTCCGGAAGGAGAAGTCGGATTTGGCCTTTCATTACAAGGGTTTAACAGGATTGAGTTCTATGTGAGCGATACAGGCATCGGAATTGACGAAACTGATCTTCCCGTTATTTTTGAAAGGTTCAGAAAAGTTGAAAATAGGGTTTCGCGAAAATTTGGCGGGGCTGGCCTTGGCCTTTCCATAAGCCAGGGGCTGGCATCCCTGTTCGGAAACAGTATAAAGGTGCTTTCAGAAATGGGTACCGGCTCGGTATTCAGTTTTTCTGTCCCTTATAGTCTTTATTCAGCGGACTCGGGTAAAAAACTGAAAATTAACGGGTTTGCCCATAAGTTTTATTGGGAAGAAAGATCAATTCTGATGGTAGAAGACGACCCTGTAAATATGAAGTTTTTAACGGTACTACTCCTGAATACAGGGGCAAATCTGTTATACGCTTCCAACGGAAAGGAAGCTCTTGAACTGCTGGAAGAGAACAAAGTGGACCTGGTTCTTATTGATATGAAGATGCCGGTCATGGATGGATACGAAGCTACCCGGGAAATAAAAAGGAAATATCCCAGGCTTCCCGTTATTGCCCAGACTGCCTATGCGATAAAGAGTGATGAAATGGAATGCCTGGCCGCTGGTTGCGATGATTACATCGCAAAGCCAATTGATAAAAACAAGTTATATTCGAAAATTCAGGAATTGCTGTTTCCTCTGAAATCGTAAATTGCCAATCTATTCATTATCCTCAGCGTACCATTCGGCGCAGGAAGTCACAGTCTCACGCAATTTGAGGCTATACAAACTAACTTCAGAAAAATAATTATGCTGAAAATGGAATGCCATATTTTTTAATGGGGGCCTAATGTAAAATCCGTCCATAAGACAAGTCCATTATCGTTTGCCAATGCATTGGAAAATGCTTCTTTAAAAGTTTTGGATATTGCTGGAGCAGTTGTGTGATAAAGACAGTAACGCCTTGCTCCTTAACAGTGAGGGTTGAAATAACGGGTTCCAATTTTCGGAGCTGGTCTTTATCAGATATAATTAAACCTTCTTGCTAGGTGATTTTGCCAGTAGCTTACCAGTATTTTTTTTTGGGTCGTTTCTTCTCTGGATTCCATTTACTGCTTACCTCATAAAGGTATTAATGCCCGTTGATCAATCTGAGTTCAGTCCCTTTGCACCGAGTGGGCGGGTCGCCCTTTCTGGAAGAACAGCCATAATTAAACGTATTTACGTAATATCAAAATAACAACAAGAAACCTGGAATGTCAAGTAAATCAGGCCTTTTGTTGATAAATGTTACGTAATATTGAAAAGTTACGGTTTTAATGTTGAAATAACACTATTCAAAATTGTATGGCTTAATGTTCCATTGAAAGTAATGCTCTGCTTAAAACAGAACTTTTCACATTCAGAAAGGGCCTTCTCCGCCTCCTCTGCCAATGATCCGATATGTTCAT
>JBBQIQ010000237.1:0-3680 GCA_038325075.1 Bacteroidales bacterium
ACTGAGATATTTTACACTTTAGATGGATCAAAACCAGACAGAAAATCAACAATATATAAAAACCCAATTATTGCTCTTGATTCCTTGAAATTAAACATTGCAGTTCTTGCAGATGGCTCTGAGAATGGATATTACTACGAAAGAGAATTCAAGATGAATAAGGCAACTGGGAAAATCCCAAAACTAAAAAATCCTTATGCCAAAAGTTATGCAGCAAATGGTGATGGTTCTATAACTGATGGCGTATTGGGTACCAATAACTTTAGAGATGGCAATTGGCAAGGGTTTGAAGATGATGATTTGATTGCAGTTATTGATTTGGAAAAAGAAACTGAATTTACTCATATTTCTACTGGGTTTTTGCAAAGTACACCTTCATGGATATTTTTCCCGCCACAAGTTGAATACTTTATTTCGAAAGATGGCATTGATTTTCGTTCGATTGGTATTGTTCAAACTCCGGTTTCACCAAAAGAAGTAGAATTGATGTTTAGAAGATATGCTATTGATTATCCTATAAAAGTGAAAACGCAGTTTATTAAAATAGTGGCGAAAAATATGGGCGTTTGCCCCGATTGGCATCCAGGTGCAGGAAGTAAAACTTGGCTATTTGCAGATGAAATAATTGTGGAGTAAAAAAGAATGAAGACAGAAGATTTGGATATCAGATAATTTAATCAAAAAGGGAAAACAATTTAATTAAAAAAATATGAACACAAATTCAAACAGTACAATGAAAGCGATGCCGATATTTCTGGCATTTTTATGTATGGGATTCGGCGATGTTGTTGGACCAATGGTAAGTCTGGCAAAAGAAACCTTTCAGATATCAACATTTATGGCAACACTTTTGCCATTAACAGGGTTTATCATGTTTGGTTTACTTTCAGTTCCAATGGGAGTTTTTCAGGACAAAGTAGGTAAGAAATATCTTTTATCGTTAGGTCTTTTTATTGCATTTATTGGATTAATAATTCCTGTATTTAATGGAATGTATGGACCAATTGTCACATTTGATCCAACTTCAAACAGCAAATTCTATATTATCTTAATAGCAATCTTGTTTTTGGGAGCAGGTGCAGCCATTTTACAAGTGTCAGGTAATCCAATCATGCGTGATGTTTCTCCTGAAGGAAAATATTCAAGTAATTTATCTTTTGGCCAAACCGTAAAAGCGGTGGGCTCTTCTTTGGGATTTCTTATTCCTGCCTTTGTTGCCAAACCATTGGGATTGGATTGGACTGTATTATTTCCCATTTATGCTATATTGATATTCCTGACTTTTCTTTGGGTAAAATCAACCAAAATAGTTGAAGTAAAAGATCCTACATCTAAACCTGCATCTTTAGGTAGTTGTTTGTCATTATTAGGTAATCCATATATACTATTTATGGTATTGGCCATTTTCTTATATGTTGGAGCCGAAGTATCCATGAGTTCAGGTGTGCCATTATTGGTTAGCGAAAAATATGGTATCGACTTAAAGGAACTTGGATTGGTAATATCTTGGAGTTTATTTTTCTTCCCAATTTTTATCGGAAGATTATTAGGCGGTGTAATCCTTAGATTTCTTCAACCCAAACCATTCCTAGTTACTACCGTTATTATATCTATGATTGGAATTGTAATGATGTTCTTGGGAAGCCAATCATTGGCTTTTGCAGGAATAATATTGGTAGGTTTGGGATTTGCCAACATCTTTCCATTGGTGTTTTCAATAACCATCGACCATATGCCATCACGTTCCAATGAAATTTCGGGATTAATGGTAACTGCCATTGTTGGAGGTGCTATCATTCCTCCTATATTCGGCTTTGTTGCCGATTCCTCAAATATCCTTACTGCCTTTTTAGTACCTATGGCTTGTATGGCTTATATTTTATTTATCGCATTATCTAATATTAAAAAGAGTTATTAGGTTAATCAGTTATTAAGTTATTAGGTTATTGGGTTATTAGGTTAATCAATTATTCAGTTATTCAATTATTCAGTTAATCATTTTATGAACAATACTATTAAAAAGACTGTCCTTACGCTGGATGCAGGTGGAACTAATTTTGTGTTTTCTGCTATCAGAGATAATCAGGAAATAGCAACGCCTGTTATTCTTCCTTCGAATGGACATCAATTAGACTTATGCTTATCAATAATAAAAGAGGGTTTTAAAACAGTCATCAAACAATTAGATAAATATCCAGATGCCATAAGTTTTGCATTTCCAGGTCCTGCCGATTTCCCTAACGGGATTATAGGAGATCTATATAATCTCCCCGGATTCAGAGGCGGTGTGCCTTTGGGCGGAATATTGGAAAACGAATTCCAAATTCCTGTTTTTATCAATAATGATGGCGATTTATATGCTTATGGCGAAGCACTTGCCGGCTATTTGCCCTATATTAACCAACAAATGGAAACTTCGGGAAGTGGCAAAAGATTCAAGAATCTGGTAGGTTTTACCTTGGGTACCGGTTTTGGAGCAGGTATTGTCATAAATGGTGAATTGCTGATTGGCGATAATTCTGCTGGAGCCGAAGTTTGGCTGTTGCGAAACAAGATTAATCCATTGGCTAATGCCGAAGAAGGCGTTAGTATTCGTGCCATCAAACGCGTTTATGCACAATTATGTGGCATAGAACTCTCGGAAGCACCCGAACCCAATGATATTTATAAAATAGGTATTGGCGAATTGAATGGAAATAAGACAGCTGCTTGTGAAGCATTCCGTCAGTTAGGCGAAGTGCTGGGTGACGCTATTTCGCAGGTTCTTACTCTTACTGACAGTATTGCTGTTATTGGCGGTGGAATTGCCGGAGCCAACAGTTTGATTTTACCCGGATTGCTTAATGAAATGCGTGGAAATTATACAGCTTATTCTGGAGATACTTATCCCCGCTTGGCACAAAAGGTTTTTAATCTGGATGATGCTGCCGAATTGGCTCAATTTATTAAAGGCGAAGCCAAAGAAGTGAAAGTTCCCGGAAGTGATAAAACCTATTTTTATGATGCCATGAAACGTGTAGGCATTGGCTTCTCGCAAATAGGAACCAGCAAGGCAACTGCTTTGGGTGCATATAATTATGCAGTGAATAAGTTATAGAACTATCGTTTTAAAAGAAATAAAAAAAGCCCGGTAAATAATGTTTATTGGGCTTTTTCTGTATCTAATATAGTGGTGAAATATGAATGAGTCCAGCTAAAAACTATATTATTTTGGCTACTTGCCTATCAGCAGGCAGGAAGCCATATAATATGCTGATTTTCTTCAGCAACTCTCTTTAGAGCGTTGCTAATTATATAATTAATAATGAGGCTTTAGCCCAAATCAATTATTTACAACTAGCTTTTTATACTAGAAATATGAATATTTACATAGACAATTGCTGTTGATAGTATCATTCTAAAATATTTATTTTAGGAAAAATTACAATGGGAAGTTTATTTTTTTGTAATTTCGTAATAAATAAAAAATGTTATGAGTACATTGGAACTTAGAAATTTATTGGCAGAAAAAATACTCTTAGGCAGTGTAATGAAATAAACTATACAATATTTGGTTTTATAACATAGTTCCATTCACCGTGAAATTCATCTCTAGTTATTTTTATTTCATTAAATTCACTATCTGAAACAACTATACCTTTTTGATAAATTGAATTATCAATTTTTGCATTTACTCTTAG
>JBBQIQ010000238.1:0-3593 GCA_038325075.1 Bacteroidales bacterium
GAACCATGTCGAAGGGCTGACCTCCAACCTCGGTCCCTGAGCGGAGCCGAAGGGCCGACTTCCGACTTCTAACTTCCGACCTATTACCTATTACCTCTTACCTATTACCTATTACCTATTACCTATTACCTATTACCTCTAATACAGCCTGTCGTTACTGATCCTCAAAAACTTATGTACCGCGAAAAGAGTAGAAATCCCGGTAATAAACAAACCTAAAGCAGTAACTATTCCGAAAAGTGAAAGAAACATATCAATATCCTGAAGGTCAACTAATTCAGGCAATGCCTGGCGGGAGAAGTATAAGACCAACCCCAGCAGCACAATGGCAATTAAGGCACTCAGAAACCCATGCAGCAAGCTTTTAAGCAGAAAGGGTTTCCTCACAAAACGTTGTGTCGCACCAACCAGCAACATGCTCTTGATGATAAAGCGTTTGCTGTAAACGCTCAGCCGTATGGTGTTGTTGATAAGCGCTACAGAAATAAGTAGAAGCACCAGCGTAAAAGCCAGAATAACAATACTGATACGCCGGATGTTCTGATTTACCAGGTCAACCAACGATTTATGGTAGAAGACCTCTTTTACAACAGGATTGGTTATCAGTTTGTTTTCCAGCACCTTAAGGCTATCGTTGTTGGCATACTCCGCTTTCATCCGTATATCGATGGAGGCAAGCAAAGGATTGTATCCTAAAAAATCTACAAAATCCTCGCCCAGATCTTTGGTCAGTTCTGCGGCCGCCCTTTCGCGGGTGATGTATTCTGTTGATTTTACAAAAGGCTCAAGATCAAGTTTTTTCTGAAATTCAAGAATGCCGGTTTCTTTAATTTCCTCTTTAATAATGACAGAAAACCCAATATTCTCTTTTACGTAATCCGATAATTTCTGGGCATGCAGCACAATCAGCCCCAGCAACCCAAGCATAAACAAAACCAGTGAAATGCTGATAATTGTGGTGGCTGTGGAGGTTTGTAAACGTCTTCGGCTGAGCCTGTCTTCGCTATGCGCCATAATCTTTATTGTGACTGCGAAAGTAAGAAAAAAAATGAAGCACAGGAAGGCGTAGGAATAGACAACGAACCGGGAAGGGGTAAATCCGGAAGGAATGCTGATTCGGATAATACCGGCGACTATTTCACATTTTCCGGCAACCCTAATACCCGAATGTATAAACGATCACACCCTTCGCCTTTAAATCGGTCACCATTCTTTGATAATTCTGCTCATTGATCCCGTTTAAGACTTTATGCGTGATTGCCGGATTATAGCTGAGGAAATAAGTTCCGAATATTGATGCATCATAATAAAATACTGCAACCGGATTTCTTTTCAGTTTATCGATATCATTCTGACTAAGAATTTGTATTTCATCAATTCCGTGGTAAATTTTCGACTCTTTATCAATCTCACGCACCGATTTAATTTTGGTAAAATCCAGGTTTCCGGTACTCTCGGCCTTGGTGGCAATGAATTCATCAATAGAATCATTGCTGATGATAAACAATTCGGTGATAAATTCCAGATCCCATTTATAGCTCAGATTCTGATAATAGGGGAGCAGGCTTTCGGGAAACCTGTTTTTCCACACGGCGGTATCCAGCACATCGTTCAGCCAGATTTCATTCCACTTAACATAGCCAGTAATGATTTGTCCATTGTTTAAGGTAATCTCAACTTTTCTGAGTTCCCAACAGTTCAGACAGTCAGCTTTTGCAGAATTGAAACCAATCAGAAAGATTAAAAATGATAAAATCCGGATCATAAATTTATTTTTTAGTTTCCGGAAATTACCGGTTGATTTACAGCAATCACAAAAATTGCAGGCTAATATATGGAATATGCACGAACCCTCAATACAGGCTCAGGTGTTTTTTTTAGTTTTAACAACCCGAAAGGTCAACATACCCCTTATCGAACAGGCAAAAAGGCTGATCCCTGAAAAAGCGTTACTACAGATTTCGGTTTCCCGTGTTTATAGTAATCAGGTTACTTCACTATACTTTAAAAACGTTATAAGAATGGCTGGAGTCAAGAATTACAGTTTTTAAAAAATTGAAAACGTTTAAAGTTAATTTTGATGAATATTTCTTAATCCACCATCACAAATCCTGCCCAATAATAAGGTTCGGGATGTTTTAATTTTATCTCCTTTCGGGCCAGCCGGAATGCGGTTTTTTTTGTATCCGATCTTATCCAATATATTAATTTGGAGTTCAAACTTTTATCAATTGTTTTAAACGCCCTTGATACGACTGCCAATAATTTCGTTTCGTAGTATCGTTAAGGTATGAAGCTGCTACCATTTTTTCTACGCCATCGGATTTTGAAACCATCAGCTTTATAATATCATTAAAGATCTTTTCTCTAATTCCGGCATTCCCGGCAAGTTTGGCAAATTGAATACTGATTTTCCCCTGGGCTAAATTGCGAGGCAAAAGTCCGTCGTCAAGTGCAAAGTCTTTATCTTCAATGTGAATGCGACTGTTTAAGAGGTCATACGCAGGACTTAATCGATAATCGCCCATTGGGGTTTCGAGCAAGGAAAAGTTTTTAAAGTGCGCATCGCCATTCGAAAACAGATAATTGAAGACAAGTATTTTCAACAGTTTCGGTGCTTCAACTTTGTATGCAGATAAATGAGTCTGCATGAGTTGGAATAACTCAAAATAATTTCCCAAATACTTGTAATGCTCTCCATAGGTTTGTGGCGTTCTACCTGCCAGGGATGCAAAATCGTCCTGAGCTAGTTTTGTTCCGTCATTTTTTACATCAAAACGCTTAGTAATATAGGCAGGAGCACCATTTTTAAAGAAAATAAGTGCATTTTCGGCTGTTTCAATCCCATATACCTGCCGGGCAATCTGCATGGTAAGATGTTCGTTAGCCGGCATTTGATCAGGCTTTTTACCAACACCCGGAATTGGTTTCAGGATATAGGTTCCCCGCTCACCTTCATTGATAAGTCGTAACTTATTTTTTTCGAGCAATACTGAGAATTTTACCTGCATACCTGAAATAGACATGCGTTTTCGGTTTTGATCGAAAAGGTCATCTGTTTCGGGGCTGGATGCCGGTGAATCGTATGGTAAAACATGATGCACAGTTTTACCCTGAAAGACTCTTTTCAAACAGGTTGGGCTATAGGTATGAAAACCTTCTGCTAAAGTACCGGGACAATAATTTATATCAGGTAAACTCATTGCTCTTCAATTTTTATGACTCTAACGGCACCAATACTATCGTCTTTTGCAGTATTCATAAGCAGTCCGAAGTAATCCGCCGGGTCAATTCTATTCAGTTTACACGCTACTTGTTTGTTAGATCCTTCGGGAAGCATGTTGTAGAAAAACGGAAATAAGAATTTTGAATAAGCCTCTTGTTTGGTTTTAGGCAAAGTAAGACTGATACCGGGTTTGGTGTTGTCGGCCATCCAGGCATCATTATACCTGAATGTAAACGAACCATCATCGTGTTGGGTTATTATGGCAGCTTCCTCATCCTTGTATAGTATTTTAGCCTTTCTCATTTCTTAGGAGTTACATTTTTAAGTTTCAGGCTTACTTCCAGGCCTAACACATCGCCTAACTTTT
>JBBQIQ010000239.1:0-3574 GCA_038325075.1 Bacteroidales bacterium
CAGTGCGGCAGGCTGCTTCAATTACCCCTCCGGTGGTTCCGAAGATAACTCCTGCACCGGTTGATTCACCCATCGGATTATCAAAATCTTCGTCAGGCAATGAGTGAAAATCAATATTTGATTGTTTGATCAGGTGGGCCAGTTCGCGGGTTGAAATTGAAAAGTCAACATCGGGATTACCATTGGTTCCGAACTCGTCGCGCTGACATTCAAATTTCTTTGCCAGGCAGGGCATGATGGAGACAACCACAAGGTTTTCACGTTTTACACCGATTTTGTCGGCAAAGTAAGTTTTGGCAATGGCACCGAACATCTGTTGCGGGCTGCGGGCGGTTGAAGGAATATCAAGCATATCCGGAAACTGGTGCTCAAAAAAGCTAACCCATCCCGGACAACAGGAAGTAAGCATAGGCAGCGGAACGGTTTTGTCACCACCAAGGAATCTGGTAAGGCGGTCGAGCAGTTCTGTACCTTCTTCCATAATAGTTAGGTCGGCTGCAAAATCGGTGTCAAACACATAATTAAAACCAAGTCTTCGCAGGGCTGCTGCTAATTTCCCGGTCACCAGGGTTCCGGCTTCCAAACCGAATTCTTCTCCCAGGGCTGCCCGCACGGCTGGTGCTGTCTGCACAATTACCGTTTTGGTAGGATCGGCCAAAGCCCTGATTACGTTGTTGGTATGGTCAACTTCAGTCAAAGCGCCGGTTGGGCATACTGCAACACACTGTCCGCAGTAGGTACATTCACTATGGTCCAGGTTCCTTTCAAAAGCAGGGGCGACCACCGACATAAACCCACGGTTAACGGCAGATAAAACTCCAACAGTCTGAACCTCGTTGCACATCATTTCGCAGCGGCGGCACATAATACATTTATCAATATCACGGATGATAGCGGGGGAGGTGTCTTCGCGATAGGTTGACTGTTCTCCTTCGTAGTGAATCTTCCTTACACCAAATTCCTGCGCCATTGACTGCAATTCACAGGTTCCGTTTTTTGCGCAAATCAGGCAGTCGGTCGGATGATCTGAAAGAATCAGTTCGAGAACTGTCTTTCTGGAATTCAATACGCGGATGTTATGTGTATTGACTACCATACCTTCCATGCATTCAGTGGCACATGCAGGGGCAAGGTTTCGGCGGCCTGCAACTTCTACCACGCAAATACGGCAGCCGGCAGGTTTGTTTTCAATGTTGAGATCTTCCAGGTGCAGATAGCAAAGGGTAGGAATGTGAATGCCCGCTTCTTTGGCAGCCTTTAGAATAGTCGTGCCTTTGGCGACTTCAATAACCTTGTTGTCTATGTTTAATTTTATTGTTTCCATTTTCTTTTCCCGGTTTAATTATTTGATAAACACTGCATTGAACTTGCACTTTTCGAGGCAGGCACCACACTTGATGCAGGTTGACTGATCAATCACATGAATGCCTTTGCGTTCACCCGCGATAGCATTAACAGGGCAATTACGGGCACACGCTGTACAACCGACGCAGTTATCAGGATCAATGACGTATTGCAGCAGGGCCTTACACTGCCCTGAACGGCATTTTTTGTCAGTAACATGTTCAATATATTCTTCCCAGAAATTATCAATAGTCGAAAGTACTGGATTGGGCGAAGTCTGACCCAGTCCGCAAAGGGATGTATCTTTAATAACATGGCTCAGATTTCTCAGTTTGTCAATATCTTCGCGTGTTCCATTGCCCTTGGTTAGTTTATCAAGAATTTCATACAAGCGTTTGTTACCGATCCGGCATGGGGAGCATTTGCCACAGGATTCCTCAACCGTAAAGTCGAGATAAAACTTGGCAATGGAAACCATACAATCATCCTCGTCCAAAACGATCATACCTCCGGAACCCATCATAGAGCCGGCTGCAATAAGATTATCATAGTCAATCGGAGAATCCAGATGCTTCTCTGTGAGGCAACCACCTGAAGGACCGCCGGTTTGAACTGCTTTAAACTTTTTACCGTCCTTAATGCCGCCTCCGATTTCGTAAATAACTTCGCGAAGGGTAGTTCCCATTGGAACTTCAATTAAACCAACATTGTTGATTTTTCCGGCCAATGCGAATACTTTGGTCCCTTTTGATTTTTCGGTACCGATGCTGGCAAACCAGTCAGCGCCTTTATTGATGATAACCGGCACATTGGCAAAGGTTTCAACATTGTTGACATTGGTAGGTTTCCCATAATATCCTGAAACAGATGGGAATGGTGGTTTCATGGTTGGTTCGCCCCGTAAGCCTTCCATCGAGTGGATAAGGGCTGTTTCCTCGCCGCAAACGAAGGCACCTGCTCCATAACGCAATTCAATATCGAATGCAAAACCGGTGCCCAGAATGTCATCACCCAAAAGGCCGTAATTTCTTGCCTGGGCGATGGCTGTCTTCAAACGGTCGATGGCAAGCGGGTATTCTGCACGAATATAAACAAGCCCGTTTGAAGCACCAATGCAATAACCGCAGATGACCATAGCCTCAATTACCGAGTGTGGGTCGCCTTCCAAAATCGAACGGTCCATAAAAGCACCAGGGTCGCCTTCATCAGCGTTGCAAACCACATACTTGACATCAGCTACTGATTTGCTGGTGATTTCCCACTTTAAACCGGTAGGGAATCCTCCGCCACCACGGCCGCGCAAGCCTGATTTTTTCATGATTTCAATTACCTGCTGCGGCGTCATTTCAGTCAGGCTCTTTGCTAATGCTTCATAACCGTCGCGTGAAATGTACTCATCAATATTTTCCGGATCAATAAAGCCACAGTTACGTAAAGCAATTCTGATCTGTTTTTTATAGAAGCCCATGTGCTTTGAATCAGCAATATGCACCTTATTTTCCGGGTCAATATAAAGCAAACGGTTAACTTTTCTCCCTTTAATAACGTGTTCCTCAATGATTTCGAGGGCATCAGCCGGTGTAACCTGGGTGTAAAAAGTGTTGTCGGGCATTATTTTAACGATCGGGCCTTTTTCGCAGAAACCGAAACAGCCGGTCGCAATCACCTGTACTTCGTTTTCAAGCCCCTTATCGGTAACAATGGCTTTCAGGTGGCTGAGCAACGATTCGCTTTCCGAGGCATGGCATCCTGTGCCGCCACAAACCAACAGATGCATTTTATATTTCGCCATTATTTCTCCTCCTTATTATTTTCAATGGTTTCATAATTAACCGGGATAATTCCTTCAACCAGTTCTCCGTTTTTGATGTACTTTTCGATGATGTCATCCGCTTTTTTGGTATCCACATAACCGTAAACGACCGGTGACTGGCCCGGAAGCGTAATTTCAACCGTTGGTTCGGCAAAACAATAACCCATGCATCCTGTCTGGGTAACGACTGCCTGAATATTTCTTTTTTCAAGCTCTTCAATAAAAAAGTCCATTACCTGCTTGGCTCCCGAAGCAATACCACAGGTGGCCATCGCGACTTTTATCTGTACAAGACTTTCAGGGTTATTACTGTTTTCCCTGAGGCTCATTTTTACCCGCAGGTCATCTTTTATTTTCCGCAGGTCGGCCAATGATTTTACTTGTCCCATGTTTTGTTAATTTTACTGTTGTTTTAAT
>JBBQIQ010000240.1:0-3559 GCA_038325075.1 Bacteroidales bacterium
ACGGTTTTCGAGGTTGGTCAGGAGCAGTTCATAACGGCTAACCAACGAGGCAAGGGTTTCGTCGGCCACTTTCAGATCGGTGGTTTTCTGATCGATGAATTTTTTATCCACCTCAAGCTGGGCCAATTGAAGTTCAAAATCTAGTTGCGTACTGCTTATTTTTCCGGTAGCAGCTTCGAGTACCTTGCTGGGAAACCCGATTTTCCGGGCAATTTCGAAGGCGAACGAACTTCCGGGTTTCCCAATACTCAGGCGGAAGAGAGGGGTCATCGCTTTTGTGTCGTAAAGCATGGCCCCATTGACGATCGCGGGATGATTTCCCGCCATCAGTTTAAGGTTGGTATAATGCGTAGTTACAATACCGAAACATCCTGTTTTAATCAGGCTTTCAAGGCTGGCTTCGGCCATAGCCCCGCCTAATTGTGGTTCGGTGCCTGCACCAAATTCATCGATCAGAAAAAGGCTTGAATCATTGGCGTTCTCCAGCAAATGTTTGATATGGATCAGGTGCGAGCTATAGGTACTCAAGTCATTTTCAAGTGATTGTTCATCGCCAATCTCAAGAAAGATTTTGCTGAAAATACCGGCCTCCGAATCATCGTCTACAGGGATCAACAACCCGCATTGAAGCATATACTGAAGCAGTGCCGCTGTCATCAGGCAAACCGATTTACCACCTGCGTTTGGCCCGCTGATGATCAGGATGCGATGTTCAGGATTCAACTCAATGTCGAGCGGGACAATCTTTTTCCCTTGCTGGCTCAGGCTGCTCTTCAGCAAAGGGTGAACCGCTTTTTGCCATTTTAGCTGGGGCGTATTTCTCAGCACAGGTTTTACAGCCTCCATTTTAATGGCCACGGAAGCCTTCGCCCTGATAAAGTCAACTTCGCCCAGAAATACATAAAAGTCCGCAAGGCCTGGAACGAACGGACGGAGGAAATCGGTAAACGCCGTCAGGATGCTGATGATTTCCTGTTTTTCTTCTATACGTAGATTTTGAATTTCATTGTTGATCTCGAAAACCTCAGCAGGCTCAATAAATACGGTTTGACCGGTGGCACTGGTATCGTGGATGTAACCGGATATTTTTCGCTTGTTCGATGCTGACACAGGAATTACGAGGCGGCCATTCCTAATGGTGAGTTCTGCATCGTCGTTGGTTAGCCCGTCTTTTCGGGCAGAGGCCAGAATCTGGTTGATCCGTCTGTCAGCCCCTGAAAGTTTACTGTTGATTTCACGCCGTATGCCGGAGAGCTTTTCGCTGGCCTTATCCCTGATATCCGATTTGTCATCGATGATCTGTTCAATTTTTTTGATCAGTTGCGGCTCTGGGACTGTTTGCGGGATTAGTTTGGTAAGAGTTGGGTATTCAGCCGGGTCCAGCCTTTTCAGGAACCGGATAATTTCAGTAATGGTGATGAGTGAAAGCTTCAACTCAGCCATCATTTCAGGATCGGTAAATGTGCCCGGCAGCCTCACGCGTTTGAGTTCCTGAGTGAGGTCATAATAATCCTGCGATGGGAAATTGCCGATAAACTGTAGCACATACTTCATTTCAGCAACCTGACCAAGCAGTTCTGAAATCCTGTCAAAGTCATTCGAAAAGGTGACTTCTGTTGCCAGAGCCCTGGCGTAAGGGCTAAAGCACTGACTTTCAAGAATATTGCGGATTTTGTCGAAACCTGTTTTGGTTTCGAAGGTATCTGGATAAATCAATGGATGAATTTTAGACAAAAATAGAAATAAAAAGGGGAGGGCAATCAGGTGCTGATTATCCGGCTGATGAATAACCGGTCGGTGCCCGTTTCCGGTTTAGAATTGTGAGGATAATCCCGATGACAGAGGCTATTGCGATGAGGCCGAAGAGAATGTTTGTCCAAACAGGTTTTATAAACTTCATAGGACTGTAATCGCCAATGGTAACATAAGCGGCCCAGTAATAGGGGTGGGAGCGGAGCGGGTCTCCCTGGTTGATCAGATCGAGTTTGGCCTGGCGTAAGGCTTCGTCTTTTGGCATTCCATCGTCCAGGTATTCATAAAATTTTTCGACAATCTCGGCACTCGACTGATCCTCAACCGACCAAAGGGTCATAACGATACCGGGCACACCTGCGTATATAAATCCACGGGCGAGGTTCATCATTCCTTCGCCATTCATAAGTTTCCCGGAACCGGTATTACAGGCGCTCAACACAGCCAGTCCGGCATTCAGATTCATTCCAAACAATTCATAAGTATTCAGCATCCCGTCTTCTATGGTATCTTTATCCTGGTAAAAGACAAGTTTTGAAAGCATGGGCTTTTCATTGTTAACAAGGGTATGCATTGCCAGATGTAAAATGTTGTAATCGCCTGCAATCTCCTTGAACTTATTTTCTGTCGCCTTAGTCCCGGAAACGGCATTTCCCGATAAGGCCTTTTTAATCCCTTTGATTTCCTCTTCTACACCCGGGATAGGCAGCAGATAAACAGTTTTGCCTGTTTCATCAACAAAACCGTTTTCTTTTAAGTTGGTAAGGTTGTCGTAAGAGGGCGCCATAGCCAGCAGATTGTGCTTTGCCTTTTTGCTGTTTGATTGAAGGCTTGAAAACTGCAGCATGGCTGATGCGCTATAACTGATAACATAATTCCTGATTAGAAAAGAAAGTTCTCTGAAATCCATCACTTTCGGATTCGGTGCGGCATCAAGCAGCATGTCGAATGAAATGTAGCCAATCTCAGAATCGGGAATAATGATGAGTTTTTTCTCATCGATCAACTGATTACATGGCCTGATCAGGTCGTTGTATAAAGCGAAAGCAGCGCCAGAATAATCAAGGTAGTCCTGCATTTTTATACTCAATAAATCACCTGAGCTGGTTGCATCCCTTAGAATCTGAATGTTTTTAATGAAAGAAGAATCAATCGTTTGCGTAATCAGGTCGAACTTGTTTCGGGTAATGACAAAGATGTAAACAATAGTGTCGGTCAGAGTGTATTCAACAACCGCTCTTCCCTTCTCCAGTTGTTTCTGAATAGTTTCAACCGAAACATCCGGCTCCTTGTACTTCAGTTGATAATAATCCGGATAATCATTTTCAAGCACTTTGATGAGGCTGTCGTACCTGCCTTCCAGTTCAAATATCCTGGTTTCCCAGAACCTGATTTTTTCTTCACTGGCCTGCGATTGCTGACGTTCTTCGTATATGTACCTGTTGTATGAACCCAGGTCCAGTTTTAACCTTTTCTCTATCTCTTGGATTTTAACAGGGATTTTACCAAATTGCTTTGCTTCGATGTCCTGCAGTGAGGCGAAAAGAACGGCAGATTTACCTTTGTCGGAATATTTGAAAGCCTCTTCCAGGTACTCCTGTTTTGAGGTAAGTTTATAAAGGTTCGCTGATACTTTAACTGTATTCAGAAAAGTCTTCCGTTCTTCATCCGAAAGGATAAGCTTGCTTTCTTCATTCTGATATGTTGATCGCAACTTTTCAACAACCTTGATGGAAAGTTTGTAAGTTTCCAGGCTGTTCTTCAGGTTACTTTCGCCGCCCATGAGGTTCAGTGCTTCGGCTTTGCC
>JBBQIQ010000241.1:0-3537 GCA_038325075.1 Bacteroidales bacterium
AATTCTATCAGTTTTACAGGATGCTTCAGTTGCTGATTCAAAAAGCCAGTGCTGTCGTCTGCGTGGTAATCAAGTACCTTAAGTTTCACCAACCCTTTCGATTGATTGTAACTGACGATTTCGACCATCCAGTAAAACTCCTTACCTGGTTTAAAGCGAAGTTTTTCGGGATCGAGCGAACTAGCCGACATGGGCAGGCTGATTCCGGGTGCAAAAAAGATACTGCCTCCCGAAATCAGAATCAGCCGTTGATTGGAGGGTAATGTCATGGTCTTCCGGTTATTATCTTCAATGGCTTGTCAATCATAGCAAATGTAGTTGGTTTGAGAACCCAAACGCAAAAAAACCGGCTGATTTTCTTACTACCGGATAAATCAACCTGATTATTCAAAGAAATCCCGGTTTCAGGGTTGGTATCTATTGTCGGCGTCAGAAACCTCAGGGATTGGTGCGCGCGTTGCTGAAAAATAGCTAATATAAAACATTTATAAGGCATGACAGTATTTTAGGTGCACGGGATTAGGGCAATAACATCAATATATCTTGCATCTTTATTCCGAATTACACCCATTTTTGAGTAGGTTTAGCCACAGAGTGGCGGAACGTTGGTAGGAAGTCAATGACTACATAAATTTTAAGGTGCAGAGCACCGTAATGTAAAAAGGGAGTCGTCTTTTTTGAGTTTTTCAGCAAGCCCTGGATTAATGATTTGTGAATTATTCGGGTTAGTACCTGACAAGTGGTCAGGGTTCAGATAGTTTCTTTAGTACCCCGGCCAGTTCTTGCCTGGTGGTTAATAGTTGATTGAATACTTCAGGTTGAAGCCGTTTAAGTTTGTATAGCCTGATTTTACCACCCAACTTCAGTAAATGAATGTAATTGTAAAATGTAAATAGTCCGGTCACAGGCCAGGTTAAGGCTATCAACAATGCCGGGAGAAGTTTGACGGAGAAAATAATTATAACAGAAAACCACAGCAGGTACCAGAGCGGGAAAACCAAAAAACTCAACACGAAATTTACCGAACTTCTGAATTGTGGATCCTTCATTTTGGCTGAAATCATTACCGGCAATTTATAGGGCAGGTAATTGGTTATCAAGCCATACACATGTACCGGGAAAAGCAAAACAGAAGTTAGCAAAGAGAAGATCAGATTCAGATATGAAGGTGGAGCGCTTTCCAACAGTTTGTCTTTCAACTTATTCCGATCAATATGACTATGGTATTCGGATAATTCAATCTTTATCTGGCTCATATCTATCCTCTTTTCGGATGAAGCAGATTCAATTCTTTCTATGATCTCCTGTGAAGCGGCAAAGCGGTTTATCCGGTTATCAGCCAGCCCTTTATCTTTCAGATAGCCTGAAACAAGAATGCCGGTGAGTGATTGAATGGTCTGGTAATTTGCCTCATCCTCCACATGGATCATCAGCTTTTTGATGGCAATTGCCAGATCATCGCGCAGTTTTGCAATAGCCTTTTGAGGATTTTTGCGATAGAGATCATAATAATCGGCAATTAAAACAGGCTTGCCATAATTTACCAGCAAATGGGTGCCGGCTTTAGAATAGCTTGTATAGTCAATTCCGGTAGGAATAATGTGCAGGTCGATTTTAAAATCACTGGCTTCCGCCGTCATAAAGGCAATACGGCAGACACCTTTTTTCAGTTGCTGCAGCCTTTTTATCGGTGAATGAGTTCCTTCAGGAAGCAAGGCCAGGGGAATCCCGGATTGGAGGATATCTGCGGTCTGGCCGAATACCTGTTGGTTCTGGCCCATAGAATCAATCCCGTCGCGAATCCGATAAACCGGCAGCATTTTCAGAAAATTCAGCAGACGGGCAACTATAGCCTTCTTAAAAATATCGGCCCTGGCTAGGAAAACCACCGGCCGGTTGGCAGCGAAAAGAATAGCCAGTGCATCCATCAGGGCATTCTGATGGTTCGCTGCAAATATGACCGGCAAATTCGCCGGAATGTTTTCTTTACCGGCAATGGTGAACTTCCGGTAATAAATCCGGAAATAAAACTTTACCAGCGTAAATAGCAGGAAGTACCGGATAGAAGGTTTTTTTATATCCCGCATAAGGCTCAATCGATTTCGGCCAGTTTTTTAACAGGTCGCATTGTTGACCAGAATGTTGCAAGGCCCAAGCCAGAGAGTATATGCCAGATGCCCCACCAGGCGGCAATAAATGCCATACCGCCCATGTTAAGTTCCGGCGGAAATATCTTCGGGTTAAAAAGTAAAACCAGCCCAAGCCCAGAATTTTGAATGCCTGTTTCGATGGAGATGGTACGACGGTCGCGGCGGTCAAGGCCAAAAGAAGCGGCAAACAGGTAACCGGTTGTGAGCGCCATAGTGTTGTGTATCAATACAATAATTAATATCCAGTTTATGTACCGGATAAAATATTCGTAATTGTTGCGGAAAGCAAGGATAACAAAAGCCGCAAAAACCAATATGGAAATTTTTTCAATCGGTTTATGAATAATCCGGGTGATTTTCGGCAGTTTTTGAGAGAAGATAATGCCTGCAGCCACAGGCAATCCTAATAGAATTGTAACGGTTTTAAACATATCGAATGGGTCGATGTGAATAGGCCTCAGCAGGGGTGACGTGGTGGAATAGAGCCCTCCCCAAAAGGCGAAATTCAGCGGGGTGAAAATTACCGCCAATACTGTTCCTGCTGCTGTTAAACTTACTGACAATGCGACATTTGCTTTGGCAACACTGGAAATAAAGTTTGAAATATTTCCACCGGGGCATGAAGCCACCAGGATCATTCCAAATGCCACAGAAGGTGTAATAAATCCACCCAGCAACCAGACTGCCAGAAAAGTAACAGCAGGTAAAGCCAGAAACTGACTGCTGAGTCCAATGATAATAGTGCGCGGGTTCAGGAAAATATCCTTAAAGTTCTCCCATTTAATCCCCAATGCCACCCCGAACATGATAAATCCGATCGAAATATTCATCAGGTGCAGGCTGGCCTGGCTGAAATTCAGCCGGATAGAATCGAGCAACAACAGGTCATCGTGCATGGAAAACAGTGAATAACAGTTTAAGAAGCAGTTGTATTTTCAGGTAGGAACACGACATGTTGTGTCCCTATAACCCGGATCAGCATCCAAAAATAATTATTATCCTCGTAGAATTAACAAAAAAGGGAAGAATGGTCACATCTGCTTTTCACTTGTGATCAGAACGGCCTGCCTGTCAAAATCAATTTTATCACCTGCCCGGAGCTTATAAACTGATTTAACCGTTAAAAATCCTGTGGGCTTCGGGTTTAATTCTGTAAAACTTAAATTGACAATTTATTTTACTGTTGCCATTTTCAACCACTTCCCCACCTTCTCCGCCTCTCCACGGATAATGTAGGTTTCCGGTGCCGTCTGCCAGTTCTCCAGTGTCACCAACACGTCTGTAGGCAATTTCGTTACATCGTTCTGGCTAAAGTAAATATACAAAACCATTACCCGCAGCCAGTCGAGGCGCTGATTATTATCGGTTGGGGCTGAACTTTGGACAA
>JBBQIQ010000242.1:0-3534 GCA_038325075.1 Bacteroidales bacterium
TGCCCTGAGCCCTGAGCCCTGAGCCCTATGCCCTGCGCCCTGCGCCCTGCGCCCTGCGCCCTGTGCCCTGTGCCCTGAGCCCCATGCCCTGCGCTATTCCTTCACTTCCAGCTTAAACCCGGAGCCATGAACATTTTGTATAACCACCGCAGGGTCGTGGCGGAGGTATTTGCGGAGGCGGGCAATAAAAACATCCATACTCCGGCCGATAAAGTAATCCGAGTCGCCCCAGATTTCTTTTAAAGCGGTGTCGCGCGGAAGCAGGCTGTTCTGATAACTGCATAGCAGCCGGAGCAGGGCAGCTTCCTTGGGTGTCAGATTTTGTTCATCGTTATTAATCGTAAGAAGCAGGTTGGTAGCATCGAATTTATACTTTCCAAGGTTGATGATACCACTTGCAATTCGCATTTGGCGTTGCATACAGCGCTTCAGAATGGCTTCGATGCGCAGGGCAAGTTCTTCGCTGCTGAAAGGCTTGGTGATATAATCATCGCAGCCGACCTTAAAACCAGCTATACGATCACCGTTCTGTCCACGCGCAGTAAGGAAAACGATGGGTATTAGTTCATTGATCTGTCTGATTTCGGCGGCAAGGCTGTATCCATCCATTCTGGGTAACATAACATCAAGCAGGCACAAATCAAAATTACCTTCTCTAAACCTTATAAGCCCATCTTCCCCATCGGGCGAAAGGGTGGTTTCATATTCAAGCATTTCGAGGTAATCGCACAGAACAGCACTCAGGTTAGGATCATCTTCAACCAGCAATATCTTGGCTTTCCGTATCATGGTCTTTGATTGTTAATGCAGGCTTTGTTTCAATTGGAAAATGAATTTCAAAAATACTTCCTCTTTTTTGCTCGCTTTCAACTCTTACAAATCCACCGTGCACCTCAGTCATAGTCTTAACATAGTAAAGGCCTAATCCCGAGCCTTTAACATCATGTACATTCCCGGTTGGCACTCTGTAAAGCTTTCTGAATATATGCTTCTGATGTTCCGCACTTATGCCTAATCCTTTATCATGCACTTCAACAACGAACATACCATTATTGTTTCGAGTAACCACCTGAATCTCCGGATAACCACGGGAATATTTTGCAGCATTATCCAACAAGTTGTTAATTATGTTCTTGAAATGGTTCTCATCGGCAAACAACTGCTGCGATGAAGTCTCGGGTTTGAAATTCAGGAATCCCCCCTTGTCCCGAACAGTCAGTTCAAAGCTTTTCAGGCAACTGAGAATGGCTTCGTTGGCATCAAAGTAACTCATTCTTAAATGAAACCCACCTTTGTCGAGAACCACTATTTGTAAAACCTGGTCAACCTGGTGTCTGAGACGAAGGTTTTCATCAAAAATAATCCGCGCATAGCGGACAGTCCTTTCTGCTGACTCGTTTATTTTTGGATTGAGCAGCATTTCGCTGGCCAGCGATATGGTTGCTATGGGTGTTTTGAATTCATGGGTCATGTTGTTCACAAAATCCGTTTTCATTTCTGAAAGTTTCTTCTGTCTAAGAAAAGAAAAAATCATGTAGGTAAATGCGGAGATCATGACTGCAAGAAGAAAGAATGAAAGAATAAGCCAGGGTAGAATCCTTCGCCACAACATGCTTTTTTCGCCGGGAAAATAAACGCCGAGCATCAATTGTTCGGACCTGTATAGGCATGAAAGCGAGACACTGTGATTGGTTGAGAGCAACTCGGTTTTGAAACGGCCGGCATCTCCTGCCAAAATTGCTTTTGACGAGGGATCAAACACCCCCCAGGTGTATTCGCGCGTAATTTCCATGCCGCCAAACTCCTCTTGCATCAGTGAATCGAGCCGCGCTGGGTTAATGGCTTCTAAGATCTGTTTGGTTCGGTGGTCGCATTCGTCGTTGCAAACAAACGGATTCGCCTGGAAAGTTCTCTTTTCATCGAACATCCGGTTCACGACACTTTTGAGCGTGACTTTAACCTTGTTATCAAATTGCTCTTCCTGCAGTTTCATGCCATTTCTGACCCAATAAAGCTGAATCAGAATAACGCCGGTCAATGAAACCGAAGTAAGTATAATAAGCAGTAGGATGGTTTTCTTTTTCATTTGAGGAAATGATCATGCAAATTTAACCCAAATTGAATGATTCCCGGCTGTGAGTCACACAATTACCGAAGGAATTGTAAGCAATTCACAAATAACAACTTCAAGCCTTAGGTGAATTGCAACTATATCTATAGCAGGGTTTATCTCAGTAAAGCCATAAATCGCTTACTCAAATAGCTCAGCTCAGGTCAAATTCTTCGACTTTTTATTCATCATTTTAACATTGTCTTAACAGTATTTAACGGGTCATTAACATATTGGCTGCTTTGCAGACCTTATCTTTGCGACGAACTAAAAACTAAAATAACATGAAAAAAGCAATAGTAGCACTAACCGTATTCGCGTTTGTATTTGCCTTTTCCGGCAACAGCCTTATGGCTATGACCGGCAATTCGGCTTCATACTCAATCGTTTTCAACGACGATAAGGATCCCAAAGCCGATGGCACTAAAAAGGCAGCCAAGGCTGATAAGAAATCATCATCATCCTGCTCATCATCTTGCAGCGATAAATCAGCCAAAGCATCAGGCGATTGTGGCCCTAAGAAAGCGACCACCGCTGTGGCAACCCCTTCATCAGACAAGAAGTAACTTAACCATTTCAAATAAAAACCCTGCTCCGGCGGGGTTTTTTGTTTTATGTACTACTTTTGCACCAAATCATCTACACATGGCCATAACTTCAGAACTTGAATACCTCGGCGATCTTCAGTTGCGCGCCACCCACGTTAAATCAGGCCAATCATTCGTTACCGATGCGCCGGTTGACAACAACGGCAAAGGATCTGCCTTTTCGCCGACCGATCTGATGTCCACTTCGCTGGGACTCTGTATGATTACCATTATGGGCATAGCAGCCAACAACTCAGGTTTTAACATCGATGGAACCAAAGCCAGGGTAACCAAAATCATGGCTTCCGACCCGCGCCGTGTAAGCGAAATCATCGTAGAACTCGACTTTCCATCCAACAACTACACCGAACGCGAAAAACAAATCATCCGGCAATGTGCGAAAATTTGCCCGGTGTCGCAAAGCCTGAGTGCCGAGCTGAAACAAACGGTGGTGTTTAATTTCTGATTGCTGATTAGCCGATTAGCCGATAATATGATTAGATGATTTTTGTATTTTGGTTTGCGGATTGTGGAGCGAATTTTGCCAACTGCCAACTGAACCCTTGAACGGCGAAGCCATTGCTAAGCGAAGCGAAGTCCCGCCACTTCTGCGGGAAACTCTTGAACCTTTGAACCCTTGAACCTTTGAACCCTTGAACTATTGAACTTTCTTTGCCAACTGCCAACTGCCAACTTACTCTTGAACTCTTGAACCCTTGTCCCGCACGTGCGGGATTGAACCCTAGAACTATTGAACTTTCTTTTCAAACTTCCAACTGAACCTTTGAACCCTTCACTTGTATTAATGCAACTATATAAAAATAATTACAAAAATTC
>JBBQIQ010000243.1:0-3362 GCA_038325075.1 Bacteroidales bacterium
CATTTTGTATGCTGCCTGTTTCGATGCCAATGGTGGTATTTTTGAACCATTGCTCGGCGAAGACGATGCCATCATCTCCGATTCATTGAACCATGCTTCCATTATTGACGGTGTAAGACTTTGCAAAGCAGTTCGTTACCGGTATGCCAATGCCGACATGGCTGAATTGGAAGAACAATTGAAACTGTCGCAGGCTCAGCGTTTCAGGTTGATCGTTACAGATGCTGTTTTCTCTATGGACGGCAATGTGGCCAAGATGGACGAAATTTATGCCCTGGCTCAGAAATATGACGCCATGATTATGATCGACGAATGCCACTCTGCCGGTGTTGTTGGCGAAACCGGCCGCGGTGTTACCGAACTTTATAACCTGCGTGGTAAAGTTGAAATCATTACCGGAACGCTTGGTAAGGCTTTTGGTGGTGCCATTGGCGGATTTACCACCGGAAAAAAGGAAATCATCGAACTGCTTCGTCAGCGTTCACGTCCGTATCTGTTTTCAAATTCAATTCCTCCTTTGGTTGCTGCTGCCGGTATCAAAATGTTTGATATGATGGGTGAAACCAACGAATTACAGGATCGCCTTCATGAGAACACGAAATACTTCGTTCAAAAAATGGTTGATGCCGGTTTTGATATCAAACCAACCAAGAGTGCGATTGTCGCCGTAATGTTGTACGATGCCAAACTTTCACAGGAAATGGCTGCCAAACTGCTGGGCGAAGGCATTTATGTTATTGGATTCTATTTCCCGGTTGTACCGAAAGGCCAGGCCCGCATCCGGGTTCAGGTTTCTGCTGCACATTCACGCGAACATCTTGATAAATGTATTGCTGCCTTTACCAAGGTTGGCAAGGAATTGGGTGTATTGAAAGGATAATCCAATCCGGATTCAATAAAAAAAGGGCAGGGACACGACATGTCGTGTCCCTGCCCTTTTTTTAACAGGCATGCCCAGTCCCTACTTTTTTTCAACTGAACATCGCAGCCATTCTTTAAACGAATGTCCCTGTCTTTTAATTCAAAATAACCTGCCCGCCTTATCCGCCTCAATTACTGCCCTTATTTCGTGGTATTCGTATCCTTCTCCAAGTTCTTCCTTCAATGTTTTCAGCGATACGCTGCCATGAAGCCTGATTGCCTCGCGGATAGCCGGCATTTTTGATTCATCCATCAATTCAGAAAGTTTAAGTTCGCCTGATGCCAGGAATCCAGTAAGATGATTAAAAATTGTCTGAATGGTAAATTGCCGTTCATGAGCAATCTGCTGAACGGTCTTTCCCTGCCTGAAAAGCTGAAGCGTCAACGATCCGGTAACCGGCCTGGCCGGTTTGTTTGCCCGGGGCTTTTTACTTTTCTTTCCGGATTTGTGCATTTTCAGGTGCATCCTCGATTCCAGGCCATTCATCTTACAATATTCTGCCACCACTTCAAGGAATTCAGTACCGTACTTTCCAATTTTAAAATCACCAAAACCGCTGATCTGGTGCAGTTGATCAGTTGTAAGAGGCAGCAAAAGCGACATTTCGATCAGCGTTGCATCACCAAGAATCATATAGGCCGGAACCCCTTCTGAATCGGCAATCAGGCGGCGCATATATTTCAGGTTTTTGAGCAGTTCTTCATTTTCCGAGGCCATTTTTGTTGCGACCACCTTACGCTCTTTAGGTGCGGCAGCTTTCAGCAGATGAACCGTGTTGTTGCCTTTCAGAATTTCGCGGCTGCGGTCGTTCAGTTTGAGCACCGGATATTGTCCTTCGGTGATGTCCAGTAAACCTTGCGAGAGCAACTGGTTGAAAACATCAAACCATTCAGTTTCGGTTAACTCTTTACCAACGCCCCAGGTTTTAAAAGCCTTCAGTTGTGGTGAAAACTTCTGCAGATCTGCACCGCGTAGATATTCGATGGTGGTCTTTAATCCGTATCGCTCGTCTAAGCGCGCCACTGCCGACAAGGCTTTTTGTGCCGGGATGGTTCCATCGTAGGTGGTGTATTTATCGAGGCAAAAATCGCAGGAGTTGCACATGCCATGATGCACCTCGTTGAAGTAATTCATCAATTGTTGTCTCCGGCATTGGCGGGCCTCGGCAAATTTTGACATCTTCTCCAGTTTCCGGTACATGATGGCGGCATGTTCCGGATCGGTGCCATTGTCGATGAAATAACTCAGCTTGGCAACATCGCCCCGGCTGTAGAAAAGAATGGCATCGGCCCTGAGCCCATCGCGGCCGGCACGACCGGTCTCCTGGTAATAGCTTTCGATGTTCTTCGGCAGATCGGCATGGATCACATAACGGACATCGGGTTTGTCGATACCCATTCCAAAAGCAATGGTTGCGACGATGATTTTGATGCGGTCGTGGATGAAATCGTCCTGAACCTTCTGGCGGACCTCTCTTTCAAGGCCGGCATGATAACAGGCAGCGCTGTAGCCCATGGCCTTGAGGTCAGAAGCCATTTGTTCCGTTGATTTCCGCGACAGACAGTAGATGATGCCGGAGTTTTCCTTTTGCTTTTCAAGGAAAATGGGCAAAAAGTCATCCATCTGGTACTTATCAATCACAAAATACCAGATGTTGGCACGGTTAAACGATGAAATAAAACGGTGATCCCCCTCTAGTTTCAGTTGTTTTGCAATATCATCGCGGGTAACTTTATCGGCACTGGCGGTAAGTGCCATCACCGGCACCCCGGGGAACTGGGCTTTCAATGATCCAAGGGCAAGGTAGTCGGGCCGGAAATCGTGGCCCCAGTGCGAAATGCAATGCGCTTCGTCAATGGCAAACAGCGAGACACGGGTTTCGCCCAAAAGGTTTTTCAGCGAGTTCTCAACGGATATCCGTTCAGGGGCAACATAGCATAGCTTAAGTTTATCGTGCCTGAGCAGGTTCAGTACCCGGTTTTGTTCCGAAGTTGATTGCGACGAATTCAGAAATTCAGCCGCCACGCCATTGTTTTTCAGCCCGTCCACCTGATCTTTCATCAGGGCAATCAGTGGCGAAACCACGATGGTTACCCCCTCGTTCATCAGCGCCGGAATCTGGTAGCAGATTGATTTTCCGCCTCCCGTTGGCATAATCACCAGGGTATCCATGCCGGCAAGTGCAGCTTCTATCACTGCTTCCTGGTGCAAGCGGAACTGATCGTATCCAAAATATTTCTTTAGTAGCTCCGAAGGGTTCATTTGGCAAATTTCATTTGTAATCAGATAGAATTAACACAAAATTATGGATTGAATTTATCAGAGGAACAAATATAAGTCAGTTCGGATTTGAGTGGCTTTTGCATTGTGTGTGACTGCTGTGTAGGTTCATTGATTTTGATTTTTCTTAAAATTCTCCTTCTGTGCAAAAATCTCAAAA
>JBBQIQ010000244.1:0-3261 GCA_038325075.1 Bacteroidales bacterium
GTCGAACCATGTCGAACCATGTCGAACCAATCGAAGGGCTGACTTCTCACTTCCGACTTCTGACTTCCGACCTCGGTCCCTGAGCTCTTGGTTGGTGAGCTCTCGGTTGGTGAGCTCTTGTCGAACCATGTCGAACCATGTCGAACCATGTCGAAGGGCTGACATTTGACCTCCGATTTCTGACATCTGACCTCCGACTTCTGACATCTGATCTCCGATTTCTGACATCTCACTACTCATCACTCACTACTCACCCAGGCCTGTATCTCCTCAAGTTTCAGCGCGGGAATATCAAGTTTCATCTTTTTGCGCAGACCGCCCAAATCGTTCAGCAGTTTATTGGGGTTTGCGGATCTCAAATCGGCAATGGTTTTAAATCCGTATTTACGAAGGGCAGGAACCCAGGCTTCAGGCACTCCGATAGCTACGAAAGCCTCGTCGGTATCACCAACAGGTGTGGCTTTTTTCTCCGGGCGCATTTGCGGGAAGAACAGCACATCCTGAATTGAGGGCTGATTGGTCATAAACATGGTCAGCCGGTCGATGCCAATGCCCATCCCCGAGCAGGTCGGCATTCCGTATTCCAGTGCGCGGACAAAGTCCATATCGATGAACATGGCCTCGTCATCACCTTTCTGCGAAAGCTCCAACTGCTGCTGAAAACGGTTTAACTGGTCGATGGGGTCATTAAGTTCAGAGTAAGCGTTGCAAAGTTCCTTACCATTAACGAACAACTCAAACCGCTCGGTCAGCTCCGGGTTGGAACGGTGGCGCTTGCACAAGGGTGACATTTCGATGGGATAGTCCATAATAAATGTAGGCTGAACCAGGTGTTCCTCGCACTTTTCGCCAAAGATGGCATCGATCAGTTTACCTTTGCCCATGGCCGGGTTGGTTTCAACGCCAAGTTCTTTGCAGACTTCACGAAGATCGGCCTCGGTCTTGCCATTGATGTCAACACCTGCATACTGTTTAATGGCATCTGACATAGTAAGGCGTTGAAACGGGCTTTTAAAGTCGATTGACCTCTCTCCAACCTGAACGGCGGTTTGCTTATGGAGGCTGAGGGCAACACGTTCCAGCATTTTTTCAGTAAACTCCATCATCCAGAAATAGTCCTTGTAAGCAACATAAATTTCCAGAACAGTAAACTCGGGGTTGTGGGTGCGGTCCATCCCTTCGTTGCGAAAATCCTTGGCAAACTCATACACACCGTCAAAGCCGCCTACAATCAGTTTTTTCAGATAAAGTTCGTCGGCAACCCGGAGGTAGAGCGGTATATCGAGCGCGTTGTGGTGGGTAATAAAAGGCCTGGCTGCAGCACCACCGGGGATGGGTTGCAAAACCGGAGTTTCAACTTCGAGGTAACCCTTTTCGTTGAAAAATGACCGCATGGTATTGATGATCTGGCTGCGTTTGATAAAAACATCGCGTATTTCAGGATTCACGATCAGGTCAACATAGCGCTGGCGGTAGCGCGCCTCTGGATCGCTGAAAGCATCAAATACCTGGTCGTCTTTCTCTTTAACGACCGGCAGCACCCGCAACGATTTACTCAGTAGTTTCAACGATTTAACATGAATTGATATCTCACCCATCTGAGTCACGAAAACAAAACCCGTTACACCAATAATATCACCAATATCAAGCAGTCGTTTAAAAACCGTGTTGTAGAGCGTTTTATCCTCTCCCGGGCAAATGTCATCCCGTTTGATGTACAACTGTATTCGGCCGGCTGAGTCCTGCAGGTCAACAAAGGAGGCAGCGCCCATAATGCGACGGGTCATAATACGGCCTGCGATGCTGACATCCTGATAAAGACTACTGTCGGCAGGAAAGTTTTTATGAATTTCGGCAGTACTTATATTAACATCATAGGCTTCGGCCGGATAAGCATTGATACCTAATTTTTCGAGTTCTTTGAGTGATTCCCTTCGGATGGATTCCTGTTCGCTCAGTTCCGGATTCATAATTTAAAATTTTTTGCAAAGATATGGATTTTGCTTTTAAGGGCCGGGGGCAGGCCCGGACAAAGAAACAGGCCTAACCACCGGAAAACACGGCATGTTTAAATAATACATAAGGAGGGGAGAAATACCATTGAATGGCCTGCAGGTGTTCGATTATGAGACACAAGGCATGCAAAACCGGACATATTATCAAAATCAGTGTTATATATTATTGAATATTAACAATATATACATTGGCACGATATTTTCGGGCTGATAAATCAACACAAGCCTATCCTTTCCAGAATTTCACATCACCTGAGTTCCGATCGCCAATATGATGACTCATTTCTTAAAAAACACCTTCAGGATTTTCCGTCGCAATCCCGGCTACACGCTCGTTAACCTGGCTGGATTATCCATTGGTCTTGCCGCCGGAATCCTGATCATGTTGTTTATTTTCAATGAACTGAGTTTTGACCGGTTTCACAAAAATGGCCATGAAATTCACCGCGTGAACATGGTGTTTGTGAATCAGGATGGGAACTTCCCTTCCTACACTATCCCTGCTGCCATTGGCCCATCTCTTGCTTTGAATTTTCCGGAAATTAAATCATTTACCCGGATGACAGAGGGACAGGGCGGATATTTTCTTTATAAGGACAAACTATTTGAAGTGGATGAAATATGCTATGCTGATTCAAGTATTTTCAGCAATTTTTCGTTTGATCTAATAGAAGGAAATCCACGTAGTGCCCTGAGTGGGATTTTCTGTGTAGTGTTGACTAAATCAACTGCCAGGGCAATATTCGGTAAGGAAGCGCCTATGGGCAAAGTGCTGAAGCTGAATAATAAAGATCAATACGTTGTTACCGGCATCGTTGATGACCCTCCTCCAAATTCAAGTATCCAATTCCGGGCACTTCTTTCCTTTTCATCTCTTTATCAGGACAAATCACTGTTTATGGACTGGAACGGAGGTAACCAGTATGTAACATACATCCGCACAGGCAGGGGTTTCGATGTGGAAGCATTTGAGGCCCGGCTTACTCCTTTTCTTGAAGATAATATAAACCGCAGGATCAAGGAATCGGGCGGGCATTATGACCTCCGGTTTGAGCCACTTTTGGGTATTCATCTTCATCCTTTATTCGATGATGGATCTGGTGGTAACCTGAGTAATATCCGTATTTTCTCTGCCATTGCTGTATTGATTCTCGTTATAGCCTGTTTCAATTTTACCAGCCTGTCCACAGCAAAGGCTATCCGAAGGAGCCGTGAAACCGGCATCAGAAAGGTATCCGGCGCTTCA
>JBBQIQ010000245.1:0-3252 GCA_038325075.1 Bacteroidales bacterium
GCGCCGGCAGTAAGGACAGTCAATCATTGGCTCGGTAAAATCAACCCCACAGCATGGGCATCGGTAACGGGTGTACCGCAATAATTTATTCGGATCCGAATACCTGAATGCTATGAAACCGGCAATGGGTGTAAAAAGCAGGCTGATCAGAAATACCCTGAACTTACCTATTTTTCGGTTCGATGCGGCATAAGTAACCAAAGCTACCAATAAAAGGTATGAAAATGTGATAAGAAAAATCATTGAAAAACTCATTCTAAATATGTCTTAAGAGTTAATAGTAGTTGAATATCAGATCAAGCGATCACGCATTATTCAATCTTCATTCTAAAAAAAAGTAACCGGTATTTCCGGATGTTTATTTGCTTTTTTTTAAAATAGTACTCAGTGCAATTGTACGCAAAAGAAAAAATTACCTGCCTGTTAGTAGCAATCATTGGCAAGACATAAAAATTGTTACTTTAGCGTACTTAAGTAAAACGCCGACTTTGAAAAAAGCGATCAGAAACCTGGCCATCCGCAAGGGTGACAAAAAGGTGATTAACGGCTGGGTTATGTACGACTGGGCCAACTCTGTGTATCAGTTAACCATCGCCTCCGCTATTTTCCCGATTTATTACAACCAGGTAACCCGGTCAGGACCCGACGATTTCACCGTTACCTTCTTTGGTAAGGAAGTCATTAATACTGTTTTATACTCATGGGCCATTGCCGCAGCATATCTGGTGGTAGCCTTTCTTTCACCGCTGCTTTCTTCACTGGCTGACTATACCGGGCGCAGAAAGAGTTTTATGCAGTTCTTTACCTGGGTTGGTGCCATTTCGTGCGGCATGTTGTTCTTTTTTGACAAAGACCATGTTGAGCTGGGCATCATCGCTTTCGCGATGGGAACCGTAGGCTATGGAGGAAGTATAGTCTATTACAATTCTTTCCTGCCCGTTATTTGCGTTCCTGAGGAACAGGACAAAGTCAGTGCCCGGGGCTACTCTATGGGTTACCTTGGCGGTGTGGTCCTGTTGCTCTTTAATCTGCTGATGATTATGAAGCCCGGATGGTTTGGGATCAGCGATCCGTTTCTGCCCGCCCGAATTTCATTCCTGACAGTCTTTCTCTGGTGGATCGGCTTCTCACAGATTGCCTTCCGTCGTTTACCCAGATATACGTTCCGAAAGCGAAGGAAAGATAAAGAGAAGAGCATTTTCCTTGAAGGATACCGGGAGCTCGATAAAGTCTTTCAGCAAATCCGTGGAATGCGTAAGCTAAGTCTTTACCTTATCGGATTTTTCTTTTTGATGATGGGGTTGCTCACGACCATGTTTATGGCAGCCACTTATGGTGAAAAGGAACTTGGTCTCAAAGAAGATGTTCTGATTCCCACCATCCTGATCATTCAGTTGGTCGGGATGGGTGGTGCCTGGCTATTTTCAAGGCTCTCGGGCCAGATAGGCAACCTGCAGGCGCTTCTGATCTCTGTATTTATTTGGATATTGGTTTGTGTTGGAGCCTTCTACATCACCAATTCAATGCAATTTATGATTGCCGCTTTCTTTATTGGCATTGTTATGGGTGGTTCACAGGCACTGGCGCGCTCAACCTACAGTAAGATGCTGCCAGAAAGCACCACCGATCACACCAGCTTTTTCAGTTTTTACGATGTCATGGAAAAAATGGCAACCGTAGCCGGTACCTTTAGTTTTGGCATGATTGAAGCCATTACCGGAAGTATGCGTTACTCTGTGCTTGCGATCGCCACTTTTTTTGTGATAGGAATAGTATTTCTTTTGCTGACCCTGAAAGCTGAAAGGGCGCAAAAAGCCTGAGATACAGCGTATGTGGAACACAGCGTGTATCCCTGTCATTACAGTATTTTATTAACCAGACCATGTCGAAAAAACCAACCCACTCCATAGTCCTTCAGGCCCTTGACCTTGCCTACGAAAAAGCCATCAATGGACTTCCCGGCATGGATTCGGCTGAAGAACTGGCCCGGTCCTATCTGCAACAGGAAGGCACCCTCACTGAAAGGGCGAATTCCCTGATCCGCTGGCAAAACGCCAAAGCAGGGTCAAGCGGCTTTATCACTGGCCTTGGAGGATTTGCAACTTTGCCGGTGGCCATACCGGCCAACCTGATGAGCGTTCTCTATTTTCAGGTGCGGATGATTGCAGCCATCGCCAGCATGGGCGGCCACGATATCCGCGACGATCGGGTAAAATCGATGATTTATGCTTGCCTTGCCGGAAACATGGCGAAAGATATCCTGCAGGAAATCGGGATCAACATCGGCACAAGGCTTACCGCACAAATGATTGGCCGTATTTCGGAGAGCGCCATCGTTGCCATCAACCGGAAAGTCGGGTTTTTGCTCCTCTCAAAAACCGGTGGCCGGGGTGCCATCAACCTGGGGAAAGCAATTCCGCTCGCCGGAGGAATAATAGGTGGGTCCATCGATGTTTTCGCGACGAACCTGATCGGGAATATTGCCAGAAATGCTTTTATTGCGAAAGAATAGGTTCGCTCAATACCGGAAAATTACCGTAGGAAGTTCTGTTTATCAGTCGAGTGTATGTGTTGTATGGGGTTGCGAAGTAGTTTCCTGCCCACCATCACGAAAGTTTGAGCAGAATACAACCGTTCAATACCCATCAAAACCCTTATAGCATATTCACTTTGTTAGCTATTCGCCCTTTTTCATTCTGCCAACCAGTTTAATGCTTTTTGTGTTATTCCGTTATACCAATCTATTTCATTGTCTGTCGAGTTTGCCAATTCGTTTGAATGTTCAAAAAATCGTTGAATGTGACTGGGTTCGGGGACATAACTTGCATTGTATGAGTCCTCCATCATTTTAATGAAAACACTCAATGGCAATGGAACAATTGTCGAAGTGCCACCATAGTAGCTTATGTTCGTTTTGTGTAAAGTGTAAAAATGTGCGATACAGGCTTCGTTGATTTTCGGGGCTATAAACAAGCAATATGCTGGTTTATTCGTCTCTTTTTTCACTTTGGCAAGGTGTCTTGTTACAGGCTCTCCTTCTGTTTCATATTGCTTTTGACCGCCTTGCATAGTTACTTCAACGGTTAATCCAAAGTCATCATATTCGCAAACAATATCAGCCATATTGCCCTGCGCTGTTGACATTGGATTTCCAAAGTCGTCAAATTTTAGGTTCGCTTTAATATTTCCACCATCCAACATGGTCATTGCTCGCCAGGTGTTCCACTCTAACATTAATGGCGTGTCGTAAAG
>JBBQIQ010000246.1:0-3239 GCA_038325075.1 Bacteroidales bacterium
GCACAACTCATTGTCACCAATCCACCATTTCCGGCTGACAATAGTCCTGTTGAGATAACTTTTAATGCAGCGCTCGGGAATGGCGGACTCGCCGGATATCCAGGTGATGTTTATGCTCACACCGGCGTTATAACCAACCTGAGTACCGGACCGTCTGATTGGAAATATGTAAAGACGAATTGGGGGCAGAATACAGATGCTACCAAACTTATTCGGATTTCAACAGATCTTTATAAACTTACTTTAAGTCCAAATATCAGGCAGTATTACAATGTTCCGGCCGCTGAGCAAATTCTGAAAATGGCTTTTGTATTTCGCAGCGGTGCCCAGGTTGGAGGAGCATGGCTGGAAGGCAAAACCGAAACCGGCGGCGACATTTTTGTGGACGTTTATCCTGACGGATTATTTGTCAGATTTGAGCTGCCTTCTGTTAACGAATTACTGGTGCTACCGGGTGAATTAATCCAGATACAGGCCGCTGCAAACTCGGCAGATTCCCTGTTTTTATTTGAAAATCAAATACTAATTAAATCAGTTGCCGGTAACCAGCTTACCGAAACGCTTTCGGCTACCCTACCTGGCCGGCAGGATGTTAAAGTTGTTGCTAAAAATCAATCAGAAGTCGCTGTTGATTCCTTCTATTATTATGTAAGACAGCCGGTTACAGAAAGTGACCTGCCATCAGGTATAATTGATGGAATTAATTACATAGATGACACTTCAGTAATTCTTAGTCTTTACGCACCGGGCAAAGAGTTTGCTTTTGTGCTGGGTGATTTCAATGACTGGCAATTAACCGATGGAGGCTATATGTACCGAAGCCCAGATGGAGACCATTTCTGGAAACAGATTGATAATCTGACTCCCGGTCAGGAGTATATCTTTCAGTATTTTGTTGATGGGATTATCCGGATAGGTGATCCTTACGCTGAAAAAGTTTCTGATCCATGGAATGACCAGTACATTTCACAGGCCACTTATCCCGGAATTCTGCCTTATCCCACCGGAAAAACAACAGGGGTAGCCACTGTATTGCAAACAGCTCAAACAGCATATCAATGGGAGGTCGTAAGTTTCACACCTCCGGCTAAAACAGATATGGTTGTTTATGAATTACTTATCCGTGATTTCCTGGCTTCGCACAACTACCAGAAACTGATAGACACCCTGTCTTATTTAAAAAGTTTAGGCGTTAATACTATTGAGTTGATGCCGGTAAGCGAATTCGAAGGTAACCTGAGTTGGGGCTATAACCCGAATTTTTATTTTGCTCCGGATAAATATTATGGCCCTGCCAATGATTTCAGGAAATTTATTGATGAATGCCACAAACAGGGGATCGCAGTGGTAATGGATATGGTACTCAACCATTCATTCGGGACTTCCCCTATGGTGATGCTTTACTGGGATGCGGCCAACAACAGGCCTGCCGAAAACAATCTCTGGTTTAACCCTATTCCAAAGCACGATTTTAACGTAGGTTTCGACTTCAATCATGAAAGCCCTGCAACCAAACAACTGGTTGCCCGGGTAGTAAAATACTGGATTGAGCATTATAAGATCGATGGCTATCGCTTCGACCTTTCGAAAGGTTTTACACAAAAGAACACACTTGGAAACACAGGAGCCTGGGGGCAATACGATGCAACCAGAATTGCTATCTGGAAAGCCATTGCCGATACCATCTGGTCAGTCGATCCGGATTCCTATGTTATTCTTGAGCATTTCGCTGACAATTCAGAAGAAAAGGTTTTATCAGCCTACGGTATGATGATCTGGGGCAATGTCACCGGAAGTTATGCCAATGCAGCCAAGGGATCTTCATCCGATAACAATTTCTCCTGGGCATCTTACAAAGCCCGCGGCTGGACTGAACCAAACCTCATCTCATACATGGAGAGTCATGATGAAGAGCGCATGATGTACAAGGTACTTAAAGAAGGCAATATGTCCAATCCGGCATACAGAACCAGGGATACAACCATTGCACTGGAACGCGTTCAATTGGCTAATGTCTTTTATTATACCATACCAGGGCCTAAAATGATCTGGCAATTCGGTGAACTTGGATATGATTACAACATTGATTATAACGGACGTACCGGTGAAAAACCCATCAGGTGGGACTATACGCAGGATTATCGCCGCCGGACTCTTAGAAATGTAGTTTCCTCTCTCATCAATCTCAAATTAACACAAGATGCTTTCAGAACAACCGATTTTACTCTCACGTTGAATGGATATCTTAAAAGAATCAATCTCAATCATCCCTCGATGAATGTCGTGGTTCTTGGAAATTTCGATGTAAATCAGGGGAATATCGTCCCGGGATTTACTCAGACTGGTAAGTGGTACGAATATTTCACCGGTGATTCCATTACAGTTGCCAACATAGCAGATCCAATCAGTCTTAAAGCCGGAGAATATCGTTTATATACCGATGTCAGGCTTTCAAAACCGGAAACCGGAATCGGGATTGAAGAAGCAACTACAAATAAAAATACAATGCTGGGTATGGCTTATCCCAACCCGTCCACTTCAACATTTACTATTCCTGTCAATATTCAACAACCGGTAAACACACACCTTAATATATATGACATAAACGGGAGGTTGGTTTCAGAGTTATTCAAAGGCGACCTGAATCAGGGTCTTCATGAATTTACATGGAATGCATCAGGCCACCTGCCCGGTTTTTACCTTTTAAGACTGACAACAGAATCGGAAACCCAATCATCTGTGTTGATACTGAAGTAATAGCTGGGATCGGGTTCTACAAAAATGACAACTTTCGAAAAAAAAGTTATCCTTTTTAGGTTTTATAGCGCTTTTATTCAGGAAGGCAGGGAATAATAAGAGTAAAAATCAGACTTATTTGATCTTGTTGAAGGATTTTTCAACAAATAATATCTCTTAAGTTATTGATGTTTAATCAGTCTTAAATAAGTGTTAAGATTAAATTAAATTTTCTTTAACAAACCCTTGTCAGAACCAAAAAAGGTTATACTTTTGCAATCCCGTTAAACGAAAAGGCTTGTAAAAAAGCTTTGCGTAAAGGGTAAGATCTTTGAGAAAATACTTTTGAAAAAAATATTTTAAAAAAAAGTTGCAGGGAATAAAAAAGTTTATACTTTTGCAACCCCAAACGAGAGGAAAAAGATAGGGTAGAGGGTTTGGGAAAGAAGATTTAATAAAAGAGAGTTCTTTGAACTATTGGAGCAAACGAAAATAAGCAGCAA
>JBBQIQ010000247.1:0-3208 GCA_038325075.1 Bacteroidales bacterium
AATACAGGAAAAGGTAAACTCTTCCTGGATTTCAGAAATACGGGTGCTGAAAAAATCACGAATTTTCTTCTGCCAGTTGGCATGCACTCTTTTGGTTCAATGTATTCGGTAAAATGGCCCGTGACTTCCCAAATGCAACCAGCCATGTATGATGGCATGATCTATATTAAGAAATCGACAGCAGCAAAGAATTTTACTAAAGTTTATTTGTAAAGGTAAGATTCACTGTTATTGTCGTTCTTGGTTGATTTTGGGTCACACCTTTTTCATAGCAGGGAAGAATTCGCATTTTTATTATTCGCAGTTAGTGTATTTTGATTGCATCATAGTTCACAAACGATTAAATATTTAACTAATTGGTTATGAGAATATTTATTTCTGTATTCCTTCTGTTGTTTTTTTTCGTTGTTCAGGCCCAGGTGGCCATCAACACCGATGACACCAGTCCCGACAATTCAGCCATGCTGGAGGTAAAAAGTACAACCAAAGTCTTAATGGCTTCAAGGATGACAGTGGTAAAACGAAATGCCATTATGAACCCGGCAACCGGTATTAACGATCTTTCAGACCGATGGTATTAATGGATTCAAGGGTATATCTCTGCTTTAATTCAGCTCAATCAAATCATTAACAATAATTTAACATTTCTGATTTTTGAATTGACTAAATTAGCAGATGATAAACCCCTTTACTATGAAAACTTTACACGTAATCTTTACAGTCATAATTCTTTTAATTGTTATGGCATATCAACCATCTTATTCACAAGGAGTTGCTATTAATTCTGACAATTCGGCTCCCGATCCCAGCGCAATGCTGGACGTGAAAAGTACGACTAAGGGACTCCTTTTCCCAAGAATGGCACTGGCGCAGCGCAATGCCATTACAAGCCCTGCAAACGGGCTTACTATCTACCAGACAGATGGCCTGCCCGGATTGTATTTTAACTCCGGCACACCAGCGCTTCCTGTCTGGACGTTTGTCGGAGGCAATTCCGGCCTTTGGCAGATCAATGGTTCCGATATTTACTATAATTCTGGTAAAGTGGGCATCGGAACCACTGCACCGGCATCAAGCCTCGAAGTCAGGCTTGATGATGATAATATCACCCGATTAGGGCTAAATCCAATTAACAACAGTTATTTTTATCATTTTGAAAGAGATTTTAACGGCGATGGACAGACTGCCCTCTATGCATTCCGCGATCGGAGCAGCCCCAACGAAGGATTTGCCTATAGTTTGTCTGGTTCCAACTCAGCGATGAAAGGTTATAGCTTCTGGGGCGATGTGTTTTCTTTTGGCACATCAGGTTTTAATTTCAATGACTATACCCGCTGTGGTGGCGTTTTGGGTGCAGATGTGAACGGAAGTTACTGGGGAGCATTGGGCTATAAAAGCAGCGGCAGTGTTACGTATGGTGGCTATTTTACGAGCTATAACAATGGAGATGGCAAGTCGGCCCAGGCAAATACCGGTATTGGTATCGGTGCCTGGGGCGATCTCTTCGGAGCCAATATACATGGTAAGGTTTACGGAACCTTCACTTCCGGTGAAAACTACGCGCTGTTTGCCGATGGCGTTTCTGTAAAGAATAATCTGGATATTCACCTTCAGGAAAATGGCAGAAACGCAAATACAGCACTCTATACCAGCGTTTCGACCGGCGTAACCGTGCAGACCAGCGGTTATGCTGTGCTCCGGGAAGGAAAAGTAACGGTTGACTTCGATCCTGCCTTTGCTGCTTCTGTTTCCGGCAGTTCTCCTGTTGTTGTGACAGTAACCCCTATGGGTAAAAGTGGTGGGGTTTACCTCGCCGAGGTTTCTTCAAAGGGCTTCAGGGTTGAAGAGAACAGTGATGCGAAAAGCAATATAACCATCTCCTACATCGCGATTGGCCGGCGTGCCGGCTATGAAAACCCTGTTGTTCCGGCAGAGGTTTTGCAGGCAGATTACACCGGTAAAATAAAGCAGGGCCTGCACAACGATGCAGATACCCGAATGGATGGTAAAGGTTTGTTTTATGAAAACGGTAACCTGAGTGTTGGAATCCACCCTTCAACTTTACCTGGTCTGAATAATCCCGACAGGGAGACAGGCCTTCTTAAGCATACCGGGGCGAAAGGAGACAAAACCCGGTTGCCAACCGAAGTTCCGGGTCAGGAATCCCGGTCTGAATTCTCGAAAGGCACAGTATTACAAACTCAGGAGCCTCAGAATACTAAATAACCGGACAGTTTCTGACCGACTGAAATTCCAGAACAATTTTGATTAATCATTGAGGCGAAAAAAAATCAATAATAGTTCATGTAATCATATAAAGTTGAAAAACAGCAATTTATGCAATTCAGAGTTTATTTTGGACGGTTTCTGTACCTGATAGTTGATAACTTTTTTCATGTCAGGTAAATCATTAACAATAATTTAACATTTTTTATTTAAAATCGTTCTAAATTAGCGAATGATTTGAACGATCTGAATGAGTGTCCTTTTCAGGTTTGAATGAGATTGGGTTATGGCCATTGTTTTGTCAGATAAGTCTTTCTGAATCTGAGCATTGGCATCAATAATGGTAATTTTATCTGAGTCCTAATGGAAAGCAACTTATTGAGATTATGAATCAGGCCGGATCATTGTAACTGATAACATGCCGGCTTGAGGTTAAGACTTACTAACTGCCAATTGCTCTTTGCCTGCTTATTTTTGCCTCAGATTATAGTTTAAACGAACCCGGTCTATTGTTTATCAGGTCGTTAATTAAAGGTTTTCTGCATCAACTCACTTTACTAAGATATTGCTTTGCTTGGCAATATTCTCTCTCCTTACAATTTTATTCATCTATCGATAACTATAGCCACTGCAAGTGGGTATAGTGCTAAACGATTTTACAGATTTGCCCAAACGTTAAAAAATTTCAGGTTATGAAAGTCATTGCATTAATTCTCACTTTGTTATTATCTGTTTCCATAAAAGCCCAGGTCGCAGTCAACACCGACGGCAGTGCACCCGATAATTCAGCGATGCTGGATATAAAATCCACGTCTAAAGGTTTGCTACCACCTCGCATGACCACTGGTCAGCGAAATGCCATTGTTTCGCCTGTTGAAGGATTGGTCATTTACAATATTAATGATAAGGCATTGAATGTTTATACCGGAACTTCCTGGTGGTCGCCGGTGCAAAGCTTTGCCTGCGGTCTTTCCATCACAAT
>JBBQIQ010000248.1:0-3198 GCA_038325075.1 Bacteroidales bacterium
GGCGCAGAAACAACTGGACGATAATCTGGCCGAATCCAATGCCATCGCCCGCCAGGTTGGTGATTTGTTTAAATCGGGCAAATCGGCCGAAGCCGGAGAATTAAAGGCCCGCACTGCCGACCTGAAAGTTCTTGCCAAAGACCTGGCAGAAAATCTCGAAGCCATCACCGCAGAGCAAAACAAGCTTTTAGTTCTGTTGCCCAACGTCCCCCACCCTTCCTTACCAAAAGGCAAAACACCTGAAGACAACGAAATCGTACACAGCGAAGGTGAAATGCCCAAACTGTATGAAGGCGCTGTACCACATTGGGATCTTTGTTCAAAATACGACATCATTGATTTTGAGCTGGGCAATAAAGTTACCGGCGCCGGTTTCCCGTTCTACAAAGGACAGGGCGCACGCTTACAGCGCTCACTGATCAAT
Organism: Bacteroidales bacterium; assembly: GCA_038325075.1. GTDB lineage: Bacteria > Bacteroidota > Bacteroidia > Bacteroidales > Lentimicrobiaceae > Lentimicrobium. The sequence goes on from JBBQIQ010000248.1 coordinate 425, forward strand.
TTCTTCCTTGACAATGCCGTGGAAGCCGGTTACCGTGAAATTCAGCCTCCCCTGGTTGTAAACGAAGCTTCAGGCTACGGAACCGGTCAGTTGCCCGATAAAGACGGACAAATGTATTTTTGCGAAGTGGATAAACTATATCTGATCCCAACCGCTGAAGTACCCATTACCAATATTTACCGCGATGTGATTGTGAAGGCAGCCGATTTCCCTATTAAAAATGCTGCCTATTCCAACTGTTTCCGTCGTGAAGCAGGATCTTACGGGAAAGATGTACGTGGCCTCAACCGCCTGCACCAGTTCGATAAGGTTGAGATTGTCCAGATTCAACATCCGGAGAGGTCTTATGAAACGCTTGAAGAGATGCGAAACTATGTAGCCGGGTTGCTCAGAAAACTTGAATTGCCCTTCCGCATCCTGAAACTGTGCGGAGGCGATATGAGTTTTACTTCATCACTCACCTACGATTTCGAAGTTTATTCTGCAGCCCAACAGCGCTGGCTTGAGGTTAGCTCGGTTTCAAATTTCGAATCTTTCCAGGCCAACCGGATGAAACTAAGATTCAAAGACGAAAACGGCAAAACCCGCCTTTGCCACACACTAAACGGAAGTGCGCTGGCGTTACCAAGGATAGTTGCCTCGCTGCTCGAAAACAACCAGACAGCCGAAGGCATCAGAATGCCTGCAGCTTTGGCAAAATACACAGGCTTTGAGTTGATTAAATAACCCGGCTTAAAACCGGTTGTTATTTATCGGACTGAACATTGAGCAAAAGCAGCCTGAGTTTTGTTGTTAAATATTAGCCTGGACCAGATTCCACCTGGGTTTCGAATGAATGTTGTCATCACCGGATTTTAATCTGAATTATGAAAAAACAGTTACTGTATGCTTTTCTATTGATAGCGACTATAGCGGGGTCTGTCAGCAACGTTGTAGCACAGGCAGTTACTGATGAACAATTGGGCCTGCAGTACTTCAACAACCGCGAGTACGACAAGGCTGCTGCCCTGTTTGAGCGTTTGTTTGACGAAAAACCCGGCGTCTATAACTACACCTATTTGTTGCAGAGTTTGTTAGAACTGAATGATCTGGATAAAGCCGAGAAGATTGTTAAAAAACAGGCGAAGCGCAACCCCGAAGATCCGCGTTACATCATAGACCAGGGCTATGTGCTGATCAGGTCAAACCAGAGTAACAAGGCTACAAAATTATTTGAACAGGCCATTAAAGACCTGCCGCCTGACCAGCGGAAAATATCGGAATTGGCCAATGCCTTCATGGTAAGGCGCGAAAATGAATTTGCCGTACGTACATACCAGAAAGGACGTCAGTTGCTTTCTCCGGGCTACACGTTCGGGTTTGAGCTGGCCTTGCTCTACGAAACCCAGGGGATTTACGATAAAATGGTAGATGAGTACCTCAATCTGCTGGAGACAAACCCCGAATTGCAGAACCAGGTTCAGGACCGTTTGCAGAATTCCCTGAACAATGACCCTGATGGGCAGAAAAGCGAACTGGTGCGGATTGCCATCCTGAAAAAGGTACAAAAAGCGCCCAACGATGTTATGCTGTCTGAGTTGATGTTATGGTTTTCGATACAGTTAAAGGATTTCGAAGCGGCTTTCATCCAGGCAAAAGCCCTTGACCGCAGGCTCGATGAAAACGGCAGCCGGATTTTTGCCCTCGGAAAACTGTGCGTCAACAACAATAATTTCAGCACTGCTATTGAAGCCTACAGTTATGTTATTCAGAAATCGAATGACATTCCCCTCGTGATCCAATCAAAGGTAGAAATACTCAGGGCTGAATATGAGCAGGTAACGGGTAACTACCCCGTTAGTCAGGCAGACCTCAAAAAACTGGAAGAGAAGTATCACAAAACGCTGGCAGAGGCCGGCCGCAATCCGCTGATCTTTCCCCTTATGCGAAACCTGGCGCATATACAGGCTTTCTACCTTAATAACACCGATTCAGCCATTACACTGCTCGAAGAGTTGATCAGTCTGACTTCCGGCGATCGTGCACTTCAGGCTGAAAGCAAACTCGAATTAGCCGATATTTATCTTTTTACCGGCGACCCATGGGAAGCTACCCTGCTTTATTCGCAGGTGGATAAGGCCTTTAAAAACGACCCTATGGGCCATGAAGCCCGATTCCGGAATGCCCGTTTATCTTTTTACATCGGCGAATTCGAATGGGCCAGGGCGCAGCTCGATGTGCTGAAAGCGGCCACATCCAAACTGATAGCCAACGATGCTATGGCTTTGTCGCTGCTGATAGGCGACAATATTGATATGGATAGCTCTACCGTTCAACTCGGCACTTATGCCAGGGCCGACCTGTTGCTTTACCGCAATAAACCCGATGAAGCGCTGGCATTGCTCGATTCGTTGCTTACTGCTTTCACCGGTCACATGATTACCGATGATGCACTTATGAAAAAAGCAGAAATTCAGATAAAAAAAGGAAATTTTATTGAAGCAGAAACCCTTTTCAGGACGGTAGTAACCGATCACGGCGATGGGATTGTGGGGGATGATGCCCTTTTCAGACTCGCCCTTCTCTATGACCAACCCGAACAAGGTCTTTCCGAAATATCGGCTTATTCTTCAGCGGAACTTTTTTTCATGAATATACGCGATCAACAAAGCAAAGACAAAGAAAAAGCCATGGCTGCCTATCAGGAATTGCTGGTAAAATACCCCGGAAGCCTGTTTACCGTTGATGCCCGAAAGCGGTTCAGGGCGCTGAGGGGGGATCAGGTTAATTGAGGC
>JBBQIQ010000249.1:0-3173 GCA_038325075.1 Bacteroidales bacterium
ATCGTCCTGCTGTTTGAGGTTAAGTGAGATAGCACTGTTGTTATCCTGAATCAGGTTATTGGCTTTCGAAATTTTATTCTCGGATGCACCAATGTTTTTCTGGTTTTCTTTCTTTTTCTTCTCCAAAGTTTTCACCTCTGATTGTACGGCTTTTTTTGCATCACCGCTTTCCATGGTGCTCAGGTCAGTTGCACGCGCATCGAGCGAGGCTTCGGTAACTGCAAGTTCTTTCCCGACAGAGGCAATTTTGTAATTTTCCTGAGATATCAGGGTATTGGCTGACTGAATCTCCTTTTCAAACTTTTCTTTATCCTTTCTGATTGTAGCAAGTTCCTTTTCAAGGCCTTTCTGTTTTGATTCCTGGTCGGAAAGCTGATCTTTTGTGATTTTAACATATTGATCTTTGGCAAACTCCTTCACCCAGGCTTTCATCTGCTCACGCTCTTTGCTGCCAATGCTGGTAAATTCATCGCGTTTCAACTCAACAGCCACAAACAGCTTAACTACATCTTCCCCGGCCTGAATGTTGCTGAAAATATTGACCGGAGCCTCTGTGATATCTTTCAGGATTGCACCGAAAATGGTGATTTCACTGCCAGTGACCAATGCTTTGGATTTTGTCCCCTTTTCTACGGTTTTTATCCAGTTTCCACGAACAGTTTCAAGTTTGGCTTCCGGAATATCAATCCAAACGCCGGGGCATAGAGTGTTGCCGAATTTCACTGAATCTTCGGTGATTGTGAGGGGCTTCTGGGCCCGTGCTGTTGAAAGACTGATTAAAATCAGCAATGAAATGAAAAGAGAAGTTTTCATATTTTTACGATTTAGTTGTTTGTCATGTACTTGATTAACAGTCGTTTGCTTGATTTGTTTGGATTTCCTGTTGTAAATCATTATTAGATTAAGGCAAATCAGGCATCCCTGTTATGTTTTGTTACTTATTCCCCGGCTAATTTTTTCGGGGGATACACCATATCATTTACAAATTTAAGGCCTTTCTTCTAAAGGTGGAACAAATTAATCGATTTATTGACTATTGGAAGTCGTCAACGTCTGCTTTTCATAAAACAAAATTGAAAGTTTGATGCCGCCGGATCCGTTCATTTCAGGAATGTTTTTATGATTTTGTAGCTATTTGAAATTGCAGAGATTCATCAAAAGGAACATCCTTCACAGCGGTATATTGTTGAAAACACCGGAATTAGCAGAATGCATCAGTTTGATAATGTGTGAATTATACAACTTTCTTCAAAAATTATACAACACTTTCAGGTTGGGATGAGACTAATTTTATACTCCCATGAAAATTGATTAGACCCTCATAATTGATTTAATACTTCTGCAAAAAGCAATCTTGTTTGGTTTCGTCATTCTGTCGTGAATAAATCAAACCTGAACGCCATGAAAAAAAACATTTATCTGATACTGTTGCTGGCTTTTCCTTTTATTTGTTCGTCACAAACTCTTTTCAGGAGCGGAATATTTCTGCACCATTCAACAGGGGGAAACATCTGGGGCCCCAATGGATCTTCAACCAGCATCCCCCAACAAATGACCCTGTACAACAACAGCCATGGTTATACAGGTAGCAATGCCATTACCATGAGCGAACAATGGTGGCCCGATTATCCGAATAGCGATAACAACGAATGGGAAATCTGGCATCGGATTTTTGATAATCAGGTGCCTACGTCTGACATTTTATCACTGATGAGTACCAATAAAATCGTAGTCATCAAATCGTGTTACCCCTCCTCCGAAATCACCGGCCTGGGGCAGCCAACGGATACTTTGACCTATACCATAAAATCGGTTTACAATTATAAGTGGCACTGGAGAAGTATAGTGCACGTGATGGCACAACATCCTGAAAATTTCTTTGTTATCTGGACAAATGCCCCGTTAGTTGCAGACGCTACCAATCCCGCCGCTGCTTTACTCGCTAAAAGCTTCTGTACCTGGGCGAAGGATACCCTTGCACTTGGTCTTGACCCGGGAATGGGCGCATTTCCCCCGAATATTTATGTATTTGATTATTTCTCAAAACTTACCAATACCATTGGGTATGAGTTGCCTGAATATGCGGTCAGCAGCGCTGACAGCCATCCGAACGCAACAGCCACTGCCCTTGTTGCGCCCCTGTTTGTTAATGAAATATTTGATGCGGCCATCGCTTACGAACAAGGCGGCTCGACATTAAGTGTTTCTCCTTCAAACCAGCAGGTAACCACTCCTGCTGAATCTGCGAGCTTTGCAGTAACCTCAAACACAAGCTGGACTGTTATAAGTAACCAGACATGGTGTACAGTTACCCTGTTTGGCGATGGAAACGGAACAATCACGGCAACCTATACTGAAAATACGGCAGAAGCGCGCACTGCCAACATTTCAGTCACTGTAACCGGGCTTCCTGCTGTCAATGTGACCTTAACCCAGGATGGGGTGTTGCCCAGGTTGCTCCAACTCACTGCTTTGTTCGAAGGTCTGTATGCCGGCAGCGGAACAATGAACCAGGCTCATGATGAACTGGGGCCTCATTTTGGAGCAGGAATTGCCGACGTTGTTACCATAGAATTGCATAATGCGGCGGATTACGGCATTATTGAATATTCACTGGCAGAAGTAGCACTGAGTACTGCCGGAATTATCGCACTCAGCATCCCTACAGCATTTAACGGAAGCTATTACCTTACCGTAAAACACCGTAATTCCATTGAAATAACTTCTTCAAATCCTGTTTTGTTTGCAGAGCCTGTGGTCAGTTATGCGTTCGATTTGCCAGTCAGGGCATTTGGTGCCAATCTGCTGCCGATGGACGGCCATTATGTGATTTACAGCGGCGATGTTAACCAGGACGGTTTTGTGGATACAGCCGATATGTCGCCGGTGGATAACAACGCCTCCGGATTTGTTACAGGCTATCTGGCCTCTGATATAAACGGTGATGGAATGATTGATACAGCCGATATGACTATAATTGACAACAATGGTTCCGAATTTATTTCAGCCTTAACCCCGTAAAAAGCAGTTTTCCATCAACCGGCCAAAGAAGAGTTTCTTCGGTTTCTTAAATGATTTGACTTCAAACTTGATCCGGAAAGCTTCGAAAGAGACGCCCGGCACCGGTTACGGAACCATTATTTCCAAAGTAAGCCCCGGCAACCATATTATAA
>JBBQIQ010000250.1:0-3167 GCA_038325075.1 Bacteroidales bacterium
CATGAATGCATGTAAGTATTATGACAGGTAATAGCTGCAGCCAACATAATGGCAACAAAAGCTCCTTTAATACCCACTGGTAACAAATAGTTTAAAGCCATTGGAACCCGAAGTTGACTTTGCTGAGCGGAAGAACCTGCAGTAGCTAACGTTGCATTAATTGAATCCGCTACACTCTTAAAATCAACATGATGAAACAATGTATAAGCTACAATCGGTACAAAAACCAAGAACAATCCCCATTGTGGTACTAATCTCCAATTGGTTAACACATCAGCCATTCTGGCTTCATGAGCACTTTTTGCAGCAATATTAAAGGAAGAATTCCCTTGCCACGAAAGTTTTGTATAAACGAGTCCAAACATCCCAATGAAGAAGAACCAAGGATTAAAATCCTGTACTTTTCCGGCATCAAATGGATTTATCAATGACTTACCTGCCTCGGCACTGGCAATAGCAGTTGATATATGTTCCCAATCCACTTTAATGAGTAAAAGAATTACAATCACCACAAAAACTATATTTACAAATACACCTTGTATAAAGTCGGTGAACATCACCGCTATATGACCTCCTGTAAATATGAAATATAACGGAATCAACACCATAACTGCCGTAACTAATATGAAAGTACCTGAAAAAGTACCTACCATGCCAACTTCGGGAATTCCGCAGAAATAAATAAAGAAACGTGCACTTACAGAAGGGAATATAACCATATTGAACAATCCTGAAAAGAAAGCAAGGAAACCAGCAAAAATTCTAAAAGTTCGGCTATACCTAATTTCAAAAAATTGAGCCATCGTCAAGGCTTTGGTTTGCCTGAAGCGATAAACAACCCAACCTGAGACACTTATCCCAACAAGAATTACCGCTGTAGGCATTTCCCACCATCGTGAATTAAAACCTGCATTAAAATTTTGTTCCATAGCTCCAACTACTGTTATTGCACCAAGAGCTGCCGTTCCGTGAAACATGGAGATAATGTATCTGCCACCTGTACGGCCAGTTGCCAAAAAGTCAGAAACACTTTTTACCAGATTTTTGCTAAATAAAACCATACCAACCATCAAAGCCAGTAATACCAATACAATTGCCCAATCGCCTATTGAAAGATTCATTTCTTAAGTTATAAATTTTTATTGATTTGTATTCTCAATTAACTCTGCTATCGTAGTAACTGCTAACCCTACAGAAGTATCTGCTGCACCGTAATAAACATAAACCTGACTTTCAGGCAATGCAAAGCCTTCGTTATCATAATCCATAACAATCATTCCACTTGGAAAAACGACATTAGGAACTTGACCAGCCATTTCATATATCTCGCGAGGTTCGAGGATATTGCACCAGCTACGTGAAATTACTTTTGTAGGATCATTAAGATCTAATAGTATAACGCCAGCCTGATAAATATTTGAGCTGCCAAAATGCCCTGCAACACCATGATATATGTGTAACCAACCTTTACGAGTTTTAACCGGAGGAGGTCCAGAACCGATAAATTCATCCCAATAATGGAAACGGCCATCAATCAATGGAGCAACTGGTTCCCAATCAATTAAATTATCTGATTTAGAAAGCCAGATGGTACTTCCTGAAGAGGTTCCATTATCATGTCGTGATTTGTTAGGACGATCCATTCTAAGATAGCTGCCATTAATCTTTTCAGGGAAAAGAACTCCATTTCGGATATCTTCGTTGGAAGTTATTCCCATAAATTCAAATTTCTTAAAATCATCAGTTTTACCGAGACCAAGTTGGCAACCGCCATCCATATCCATCGCAAACATAATGTAATAGATGCCTTCGATTTCCGAAATACGAGCATCATAGATATGATAAATTTTTTCCTTTATTTTTTCAATACCCTTAAAACCAACTATTTTATTTTCAACTTTAAAGTCAATACCATTATCGCTTTCAGCCATTACCATAAAAGTTTCGCGCGAGCGACTTTGTGCCCTAAGCATCAGTAAATATTTGTTGCCGAACTTAATAGCTCCTGGATTAAAAACCGAAGTAGCATCTAACAGTTGCGGATAAATATCCGGCATATCTTCTCTTGTGAGTATCGGACTTTTTGGATGTCTTTTCATTATTATTATTTTTATTTATTGATTTTAAACCTAATAGATTTTTGTTTTAAACTTAAATTATTATATCAAAATTCTTTAATAATGCAATTATAACGAAAATTATGCAGCCTATTCCTATTAATACAGATTGAAAATCAAGTGAAAATTTAAAATCCCCTTCTTTTGCAGGATATTTATACCTTTGAAATAACATCAAAATCCCAATTATGAAAAAAATAATGGCTGCATATAAATTATCATTCATTTTCAGATATTTATTATCCTACTGTTAGATTTTAAATCAAGGCTTTTCCTAATTCGTAATTTTTAATTAAATTTAACCCATTACAACTTTTACGCAACATTTTTTTTCCAATAATAGTGGCAGCACATTTCCTTCAATCTTATTCCCATCCACAAAGATTTCTTTTACCCCTTTTTCAACATGATTAGGGATTGTAACTTCAATATTATAAAGGCATCCGCGATACTTCCTTTTTGCTTTAAAACCATCCCAATGTGATGGAATGGCAGGGTCAATAAGTAAACCTCTATATGTGGGTCGTAAACCCAGAATATAATCATAACTTACCCGATACATCCAAGCAGCAGAACCTGTTTGCCACGAATGGCTTGCTCTACCTGGTTGTGAATGTTCGTTGCTGGTAATATATTGAGAATACACATAAGGCTCAGCTACAAATATATCGCTATCAATGCGGTTGGGCAGCATCTTTTTAAAATAATCAAAAGCCTGATTGCTTCGGCCCAGCATAGTTTCAGCTTGTATCACCCAAGTAGTTGGATGACAGAATACTGCACCATTTTCTTTTTTTCCCCAAACACAGCGAGTTACCAATCCTATATTTGGGTCGATTTCTTTCCAAGCCGGAGTACATTTTTTTGGGCCTTCAGGAGAATCAAGATAGGTTTTAATGCTATCCATTGCAGTAACTAAGCGTTCCTTATTAGGGAATCCAGCCAATACCGGCCATATCTGAGTATTCAGGAAAATTTTACCATATTTGTTTTCATGAGAACCCACTTTATTTCCTTTGCCACCAAAAGCTCGGATATACCATTCACCAT
>JBBQIQ010000251.1:0-3158 GCA_038325075.1 Bacteroidales bacterium
CTTTGGCAGTTGCTTTCCACGCTGGAATTCTATCCCCGAAGCGTTCAGTTGGCGCCGGAAGCCAGCATTTCAACTACCTGATCGTAAACATGCTGCGCGGTAAAACCAAACTTTTCGTCCAATACCTTCGCGGGCGCAGAATAACCAAAATGGTCGAGACCCCATATTTTACCCTTGCACCCAACCAATCCGGCCAGGGTAACCGGTAATCCGGCTGTAAGGCCAAAGACAGGTATATCCGCAGGAATAACATCCAGTTGGTACGACTTGTCCTGCTGACGGAAAAGACCTTCTGAAATCACACTTACTACCCTGACACTCAGATTCTTTTCAGATTTCAGCAGCGCTGCACCATCAATCAGGGTAGAAACCTCTGAACCACTGGCCACCATCACCACATCGGGTTTTGCTTCACAATCAAGTACGATGTAAGCACCTTTTTGAGCCTGTATTGCTGTTTGATACTTCGATAATCCTGTTCCGGCCGGCAGATCTTTGATGTTTTGCCTCGATAAAATCAGCGCAGTAGGGGTATGCGTGTTTTCCATTGCCATTTTCCAGGCGACCGATGTTTCATAAGCATCGGCAGGACGAAGGGCCAGCAGGCTCATCTGCCCGTGGTGGTTTTTGAGCTGCTCCATCAGGCGAATCTGGGCTTCCTGTTCAACCGGTTGATGGGTAGGCCCGTCCTCCCCGACCCTGAAAGCATCGTGCGACCAGATGAATTTCACGGGCAATCCCATAAGGGCCGAAAGGCGGACAGCCGGTTTCATATAATCGCTGAAAACAAAAAAGGTGGCACAGGCAGCCCAAACACCGCCATGCAATGCGATACCATTGCAGATGGCAGCCATCGTCAGTTCACTTACACCCGCCTGCAAAAATGCCCCGCTAAAATCGCCTTTTTTAAATGCTTTGGTATATTTAAGAAAGCCATCGGTCTTATCACTGTTCGACAGGTCGGCCGACGAAACAATCATATTTTCCACATTCTGAGCCAGGTATGATAATACAGCCGAGGATGCGGCACGGGTGGCTATCCCTTCTTTCTGAACGATCGATTCAAAATCTAATTGCGGACATTCGCCGGACAGGAATTGTTCGAGTTTGGCAGCCAGTTCAGGGTTTGCTTTTCCCCAGTCCAACTGCACCTTCTTACGTTCGGTTGCTTCCTGTATTTTTTTTATGATGGTATTCTTATACAAATCAGCAACTTCGGGGAAAACAAAAAACGGATCAGCCGGATTGCCGCCCAGATTTTCGATCGATTTTTCGAATGAGGCACCTGATTCCCCCAACGGCATTCCGTGCGTTGCACAGTTCCGTTCGAAATTACTGCCATCGGCCTTTAAAGCCCCTTTACCCATAATGGTTTTTCCAATGATCAGGGTTGGTTTGTCTTTTTCTGCAACAGCCTTATCCAATGCATTCCTGATTTCAGCAGGTTCGTTTCCATTGATGGACAGAACATTCCAACCCCAGGCCTCGTATTTGAGTGCCGTATTTTCATGCGTTACAGCGCTTGTTTCTGTTGAAAGCTGAATATCATTAGAATCGAAGAACATAACAAGATTATTCAGTCCCAGATAACCGGCTATACGGCCCGCCGATTGGGAGATTTCTTCCTGAACGCCCCCATCAGAAATGTAGGTGAAAGTTTTATGCGACATCCACTCCCCGAAACGGGCACACAGAAAGCGCTCGGCAATAGCGGCACCTACCGCCATGGTATGCCCCTGGCCTAAAGGTCCGGAGGTATTTTCAATCCCACGAAGCTTATCTAATTCAGGATGTCCGGGTGTGCAACTTTGCCATTGCCTGAAATTTTTCAGATCATCGATGGAAAAGGTTCCTGAAAGAGTCAATACTGAATAAAGCATGGGCGACATGTGCCCCGGATCAAGAAAAAAGCGGTCGCGTATATGCCAGCCCATTTCGGTTGGGTCGTATCTCAGGTATTCTGTGAAAAGAATATGAATGAAATCGGCTCCACCCATAGCCCCCCCGGGATGCCCCGATTTTGCTTTTTCAACCATGGAGGCAGCCAGGATACGAATGTTATCGGCGGCGAGGAGGGTCACATCTTTTTTCATGAAATAGTTGTTAATCTGTTAATTATTCAGGTAATTCCTTAATTCCGGATAACATGCCAGGCGGGAAATCCCAGGCTTTTAACTCCACCATTTTAGAAATCAGGCAGCCGGTTTAAGTGGTCAAAAGTAGTCACTTTTTTGTTTAATGCCATCGGAGTTGGTTCGGGAAGCAATGATATTAAATGCTCAAATAATGGAGTAAGGTACCTCTATAAATCTCATAATCAGACCACTACATATCTGCTTTCCAGTGTGCAATATCTTAGACAGTTCTATTTAGAGCTATTCTAAATTTGAGTAGTGACGAAAGAAGGATTGTATTATTGTATTAACTTTGCATTAAAGTACTTAAGCACAAGCTCTTTATTGACTTGAACGCACTCCCGAAATCTATGGAAACGGCTTTTTACATTCCTACCCTGATTAAAACCTACAGACGCTTATTCGAGTGCCTGATGTTCTATAATTGATTTTTCTTATTTCAACGGCGCCCCGGGAGGTGACGATTGCACTGTGGTTTTTCAGCTACAGGCGTTCCTGTTAATCTGTATAAAATTTCCACGATTCGTAATTAAAATTATTGTTGTCCGGTTAAAATCATGAGATTCTTCGCTTTGCTCAGAATGACAAACACTTACGATATATTTGAAGATTTGGGGGTTGGAGGGAGCACTGCTCCCTCCAACCCCCAAATCTCCCTTAATTAAAACGTTAAAAGACTGTCATTCTGAACGGAACGAAGTGAAGTGAAGAATCTCATTCTCGAAAGAAGATTTAACCGGACAATAATGAATTAAAATCAGAATTCAGATGTTTGAAAAAATAAAAACCCATACCACTGTCCCCGAAAGGGCAGCAGCAACAACCAGTAACTTCATTAAAACCGGAAACAGCACAACCGGTCCCGGTATGAACGAAAGGTTGCAGAAACTGCGTAAACTAAGTGCTGAGACCGAACCCTCCCTTTCGATAGAGCGTGCTTTGCACGAAACCGCGTTCTACAGGGAAAACTATGGCAAATTCTCAATCCCGGTGCTGCGGGCGATGAATTTCCTGGACCATTGC
>JBBQIQ010000252.1:0-3125 GCA_038325075.1 Bacteroidales bacterium
TGCGGTGAAGGGGGGATTCGAACCCCCGGTACCGTTTCCAGTACGACAGTTTAGCAAACTGTTGGTTTCAGCCACTCACCCACCTCACCAAATGGGAGTGCAAAAGTACAAATTGATTTAACATTCGCAAATATTATTTTATATTTACAGGGATTATTATTATTTCAGGCGGATTTACTGGTCTTTGCAGGAAAAGTTTATAAATTTATGGTTTAATAATTGAGCTGTCTCCACATCGTTTAATTTTAAAACTTATTTTATGAACTCCATCCTGCGCATTCTCCCGTTATTCATGCTGCCATTGCTGATTGCTTCCTGCGGCACCGCTTCACACCAGATGCAGATTCTGAAACCGGCCACCATTACCCTGCCTTCTGATATCAAACAGGTAGGCATCATTAACCGTTCATTGCCCGGAAAAGGCCAGGGTTTTACCAACTTTCTTGAAGGCCTGGTGACAGGTGAATCCATTGCCGCCGACAGGGAGGGTTCACTGGAGTGTCAACGTGGGTTAGCGGCAGGGTTAAACCAGGCACCACGGTTTAATGCAGTCGTAATTGAAGGGGTTGACCTTCGTGGAACCGGTACCCGTGAATGGCCGGAATTTCTCGATTGGCAGCAGGTTGCGGAGTTGTGCGAACGCTTCCGGGTTGATGCGCTGATAGCACTCGAAACTTTCGATTCGGATATTGAGATACGGAAAAGTTCAGCAGATGTTGAAAGGGTTATCGATAAAAAGAAAGTCATAGTCAAAGAGTATTACGCTAACCTCAGGATGAACGTGCGCTCAGGCTGGACCATTTATAAACCGACCACTCAGCAAATCATTGACCGGAATGCCTTTAACGATGAGATGCGATGGAATGAAAGTGCTGATACGCCGGAACGGGTATTGGGTAAATTGCCTTCAAAACGCAGGGCCATCAATGAATCCGGTTATTTTTCAGGTAAACAATACGCTGTAAGGATATCGCCAACCTGGGTTACCGAAAGCCGTTCTTATTACCGCAAGGCCACCGATGAATTCAAAATAGCCGGCAAATATGTAAAACAGGACAGGTGGAATGACGCCATATCTATCTGGAGAAGATATACAATGGATGCCGATCCGAAAATTGCCGGAAGAGCCTGTTACAACATGGCCCTTGCAAGTGAAGTGGATGGAAATCTCCCGATCGCGCTTGAATGGGCAAACCGGGCATGGCAGCAGCATGGACTGAAACGGGCCAGAAATTATATCAACCTTCTGGAAAACAGGATTAAACAACAAGACAGGCTGAATCAGCAGATGCAACAGGATTTATAATGAATCCTGAAAAGATTGTTTGAAAAATGGCCAATTTGGCTGATTGGCAGATTTGGATCTTAGCTGATCATTCTTTCCCTTGCTCTTACCCATTTACTGAATAAAAAACTACAGGGACACACTTTTTTCAAGGCAGGGACACGACATTTCGTGTCCCTGCCTTGAAAAAAGGTCAGGTAAGAATATTTTTCCAACCTTTGCTTCCGGTAGAGGAAATCCTGTAAATTCGTTGCATGATAAATATGACTGAAGTCTAAAATCAACGCAATAAAAAAAAACCAAGAGCAATAACATGAAAGGCAAGACTTTTGCAGAAAAAATTCTGGGTGCCGAAGCAGGCGCCATTGTATTCCGTAAACCGGATATTATTTTAACTCATGACAACACTTCCAGCATCGGTAGTACGTTCAATAAGATGGGTGGTGTTAAGGTTTTTGATCCTGATCAGCTCTTGATTGTGCTGGATCATAACGCACCTCCGACCAACGCCAAACTGGCCAACGACTATCAGAAAATCCGTGATATTGTTAGTCAGCAGGGAATTAAAAAATTCCATGATGTTGGGAAAGGTATTTGTCACCAGATCGTTTCAAAGTATGCCCGTCCGAAAATGATTGTGGTTGGCAGCGACAGCCATACCTGCACGGCAGGGGCTTTCAACTCATTTGCAGCCGGCATCGACCGCACAGAAACTGCCGGGCTCTGGAAGCAGGGAGAAACCTGGTTCCGGGTGCCGGAAAGCATTAAGATTACCCTGAACGGCAAATTGCCTGAAGGTGTTTATGCAAAAGACCTTTCGTTATGGATCATCGGCATGATGGGTTCCAGCGGCGCTGATTACATGTCCATTGAATACCATGGGGAAGGGGTGAAGACCCTGAATGTGTCCGACCGGATGACCATTGCCAATCTGGCCTCAGAAATGGGAGCAAAGAATGCTGTCTTTCCTGCCGATGAAGTGCTTGAGGAGTGGCTCGGACAAAAAGTTGAGGGTGCCTGGGCTGATCAGGATGCAACCTATGTCCGTGAAATTGTGATCAACCTGAACGAATTGTTCCCGGTAGTGGCTGCTCCGCATCATGTTGACAATGTAAAAGCTTTGGCAGAAGCAAAAGGGGTAAAGCTGAACCAGGCACTAATCGGAACCTGCACCAATGGCCGTATTGAAGATCTGCGCGAAGCAGCCAAAATACTTGATGGGAAGAAACTGCCGGATGGGTTCCAGTTACTGATTATCCCTGCCTCTCAGGAAATTTACCTGCAGGCGATGGAAGAGGGTTTGATCAGGCTGTTTATGGAAACCGGTGCCAATGTGCTGGCGCCGAGTTGCGGGCCATGTCTGGGAACAGGGCAGGGGATACCTGCCGATGGTTACACGGTAATCTCAACCGCCAACCGTAATTTCAAGGGAAGGATGGGAAACAAGGAATCTTCAATTTACCTTGCATCACCGGCAGTTGTTGCCTATTCAGCGCTCAAAGGCGAGATTGCCGATCCTCGCGGAGATCATTTTACGGATACATTCCCGTTTAAGGCCCAGCAAAGCAAAACCGTAGATATTGCGCAAGGTGAAGACCGCTATACGGCCGGCTCATGGAATTATGCCGACGTTGATAACCTGAACACCGACCAGATGTTTGCAGGCAAATTTACTTATGAAATCAACAGTTCGGAAGCAGAGAAAATTATGCCCTATCTCTTCAAAGGCTTCGACGATAGTTTCTCCGAAAGGGTAAAAGAAGGCGATATCCTGGTTGCCGGTGCCAATTTTGGTTGTGGCAGCTCACGCGAACACCCATGCGTTGGTCTGGCTTATGCA
>JBBQIQ010000253.1:0-3113 GCA_038325075.1 Bacteroidales bacterium
TAAGGATGGGAACCTCTGGGTTGGAAGCAGCGGTGGCATTTCATTATTCAATGAGAAAGAAAAATCCTTCAAAACCATCCCCATTGAAGACCTGCCAAAGCTGTTTCCACTGGTAAATAACTTTGTGAATAAGCTGAAACATTTAGATAATGGCGATATACTTGCTGCAACTTCACTTGGAATCATTAAAATCAAAAAGGGAAAGAATGGCAGTTACACAGGCCATTATTACCAAAACTATCCACGACTTACCTCTCAGACGGCTGATATTGAAGAGATGCCTGATAAAATGCTTTATGCTACATTGCGGACCCTTGGATTGTATCACTTTGAGCAGACTGGTGATGAGGTTAAATATATTAAGACATTTCTTCAGGACTTCGATCTTATAAGTGTGCGAAAAGATGAAATCCTGCCTGGCATACTGTGGATTGGAAGCAGCAAAGGACTGATACGCTTCAATACGGTGACACATGCCTATCGCCTCTGGAACGAAAAGAATGGATTGGCAAATAATCACGTTTATGGCTCACTTGAGGACTCAGATGGAAATCTCTGGTTAAGCACAAACAAGGGTTTAAGCTTTTTTGACAGGAAACGTAACCGGTTCGAAAACTATTCATTTCAGGACGGTTTGCAGAGTAATGAGTTTAATTCGCAGGCATTCTACAAAAGTACAACCGGCACCTTTTACTTTGGCGGTGTCAAGGGGTTTAACTGGTTCAACCCCGGCTATTCAGGCAGGGAACAGATAAAGCCCGGTGCAGCGATTACCAGAATCGAAATAAATGAATTTGCTTTTCAGAGAGATTCAGGCAACCTGGTCAATCGCGCCCTTTCTGTCCCTTACAATCGCAACGATTTTAACTTTCAATTCGCGGCCCTGGATTATACAAGACCCGAAGCGAATAAGTTCCGGTATATGCTTCAGGGCTGGGATGCCGGGTGGATTTCCACTGATGTCGGATCGGCCCGGTATGCCAATCTTCCTCCGGGCGATTACACCTTGCGGCTTAAGGTATCGAATACCAGCGGCATCTGGAGCAACGAAGAAACGCTTAATATCGGAATTAAGGCTCCCTTCTGGCAACGCAGATGGTTTTTCGCAATTATTACACTGCTTTCGCTTGCAACCATCATCTTTGCGACCGACAGGCTAGCTCAGATGAAGACTAAACGAAAATTGCGTTTATTGGAAAAGAAGATTGCGGTTGATGCTGAGCGCAACCGGATAAGCGCCGATATGCACGATGAAATTGGCAGTGGCATTACGCACATTGCCCTTTTGAGCGAACTGATTCAGACGCAGCATAAAGAAGGCAAGGAATTAAGAAAGGATATTGCGACCATTGCTACCTCTGCCCGTTCGCTGGTGCAGTCGATGAGCGAGATCATCTGGGCACTCAATCCGCAGAACGACACCCTGGAAAACCTGCTTGCCTATTCCCGTGAGCAGTCACAGAAGTATTTTGAGCCATTCAATATCAGATTTGACATCCGGTTTCCTGAGGTTGTTCCTGACATCAGGCTCAGCAATGAGCAACGCCGGAACCTCTATCTTGTAATAAGGGAGGCTTTAAACAATGCCATGAAACATTCAGGTGCCACTACCATTTCATTGAATCTTGAGATCAATGAAACCACTTTATGTTTCAGTGTTTCAGACAATGGAAGAGGTATCAGCGAAAAGCAGGGCAGACCCGACGGTAATGGTCTCAGGAATATGCGTAACCGCATGGAAAACATCGGTGGAACCATCGGATGGTTGAAGCCTGATAAAGGTACGACCGTCAGATTTTGCCTTAACCTGTAAAACGGAGTACTACTTATTTAACACTTTTACGATTCGCACTTGCATTATCTTTGTCAAATATGACACCCATAGTAATCATAGAAGACGATGAAAAGATCAGAAACTACCTGGCTGCACTGATTGCGGGATCCGGAGAGTTTGATCTTCAGGCCACTTTCGCTACAGCGGAGGAGGCAACAATCTATTTTGAAAATAATATGGGTGATGATGTTGAATTGGTGCTGACCGATATTCAATTGCCGGGCCGATCAGGCATCGAATTTATTGCGTGGCTCAAGCCCATACGTCCTTACATACAATTCATGATTTTGAGCGCCTACGATGATGCCGACAGGATTTTTAAAGCCCTGAAAGCCGGTGCCACCGGTTATATCCTGAAAAGCACCGAAGCTGCCAGGTTGATAGAAGCCCTCCATGACCTGCGCAAAGGTGGCAGCCCCATGAGCAACGAAGTAGCCCGCAAGGTGGTGAATGCCTTTCAGCAGGATATTGATTACAAAGATGCCAAAGAGCATCTTTCGGGCCGTGAAAAGGAAGTACTGCAACAACTAGCCAAAGGATTCAGTTACAAGGACATCGCGGAGAAATTGTTCATTTCTGTGGAAACCGTCAGGACCCATATCCGGAATATTTACGAAAAACTACATGCCGGCAGCCGGAATGAGGCTTTGCGCAAAGCGGGGCTGCTGTAAGAATTCTTCATTCATTGCTCGATAATACACACGGTAGATACACGACATGTCGTGTCCCTGCCGTGTGTATTGTTTACAGCCAATCAATTTGAAATATCCCGAATCAGCTTTCACATTCAAATCCTTCATTTAGCCGTACTTGTATTACTACTTTTTTCACACTTCCTTAGTGAATTTGTAGCTATACATTTGTTTCTCAAAGCTTTTGTATCGTCACGCCTATTCAGAAAACGAAAAACAATGTAAAATAAATGCCAGGCTACTTTCACTTAAACTTAAAAACCAGAACCATGAAAAAAATGCTTTTCTCCCTGATTGCTGCCGGACTGCTTTTTTCCTGCAACCAGCCATCTTCTGAAACCAAAGTTACCAATGCACCCATCGACTCATTGGTTGCAAACTGGGCTAATGGTTGGAATAGCCAAGACTCTGCCGGGGTCAGAAACCTGTTTGAAGATGACGCGCTGCTCACCGATGATCAATTGATAGCAACTGGTATTGAAGATATAGCTGCCAAAATGATAAGTCCGAATATTCAGTTGGTCCGCAATTTTACATCATCCAAACTTCAGGAGTGGACATCTGGTGACAGGGCCGGCTACACCGGA
>JBBQIQ010000254.1:0-3052 GCA_038325075.1 Bacteroidales bacterium
AGGCTTCACCAGCGACTCTACCCTGTTTTCAAAATACAATGCCTTGCGGTTGAATGCCACGTGTAAATTTATGAATAAGGGCAAATTAAAGGCGCATTACAGCTTCCCGCTGAATACGGATAAAACGGTATTTGATTGTTCAGGAGAGTTAACAGATATGCCTTTAACTGAATTCAATTCGATGCTTGAGCCTGGTGCTAATGTCTCTATAAAGGATGGGACTATCGACGCCATGATATTTTCATTTCATGCAGGTGAAATTGAATCAAAAGGGAAAATGGAATTGCGGTATCATCAATTAAAGATAGAGCTTATCAATAAGAAAGATGATAAAGCCGGAAAAGCTAAAAAAGTACTATCATTTCTTGTCAACCAATTCGTCTTAAAGGAGGAAAATCCTTCCAAAGGCAAACCTGTTAGAATCACTGAAATAAGTTATCCCCGTGATCCAACCAGGTTTATTTTTAGTTATACATGGAAATCAATCCTGAGCGGTATAAAACCGGCTATAGGGCCATCTGAAAATCCAAAAAAGAAAAATGGGAAATAAATTAGTCCCTCAATAAAGGTTTTTATAGCCCGAATGAGAATAACTTTCTTTGTGAAGCCTTGAAAAGGTTAAGGTTAAGGTTAAGGTTAAGGTTAAGCAGTTCCTAAGCATGATTCCATAACTTAATATTTACATCTGGCCCAATCTCAACCCTGTCTGACTAATCTTTTTTTTAGAAACTAATTTGTCAGCCAGGCAGGCTCAACCTCAGCCTAAACCTAAACCTAAACCTCAACCTCAACCTAAACCTAACCCTGAGTTACATAAGAGTAATGATTTTATCTTCCTTTCAGCGGAAATGTTTTAGGGTTATGCTGTTATCCCAAATAGCAACTGACTTACTTCTTGCCTTTAAAAAGTCTTTTGAAAAATCCCTCCTTTTGTTTCCCTTTTTCATCACTCTTCCGGATTTTCGAATCCTTTTTTTCTCTGATATTAAATAAACGGTCGAAAAATCCACTGACTCCGGTCTTATGGTAGGGTTCACATTGTAAAAAAGAATAAACATCCGCAGAAATATCAAAAGGAGTTAGGAATCGATATCGCAAAGCTGCATCCAGCTCAATTCCCTTAAGGATACCAGCAACCACAGGCAATGCAAGTGAGGAACCCGTCCCGTTTGATCCATAAAAGTGAATATCCGGAGTGCGGGCACCAACCCATGTCCCTATGACCAAATCAGGCGTATAGGCAATAAACCAGGCATCCGAATTGTTTTGAGCGGTTCCTGTTTTACCGGCAAGTTCGGCTCTGATGCCATATTGGTTCCTGATTCTGATCCCGGTGCCCTGATTGATAGCGCTTTGCAGGATGGCCGATATTGTCTGGCTTGTTTCTGTAGTGAATACCTTAACAGTTTCAGCAGACTCTCGCTGATAAAGCACCTTTCCCGCAGCATCGGTAATTTTGTCTATCATAACCAGCTCATGGAGATTCCCTTTGTTGGCGAATGAACCATACGCCCTGACAATGGAGGCTAGCGATACATCGAGTGTACCCAGGGCGATGGAGGGTGCATCGTCTGAAGTTGACGGAAAATCCAACTTATTGCAGGTTTTCAGCAGGTTTTCCCTTCCCACCTTAAAGTACAGTTCAACAGTGGGCAGATTCATAGAGTTGGCAAGCGCATACCACAAAGCAACCGTACTGTCGGGGGTTGAGGAATGGTCAAAGTTCTGAGGCTCCCAGTTTTCATATTCAGGATATAATTTTTGATCATTTTCCAGATAAGTACAGGGCTCATAACCATTTTCAAGTGCGGTTGCATACAAAACAGGCTTAAAGGCAGAAGCAATCTGCCGATGCGATAAAACCATATCAAAAGGAAGTGTTCTGAAATGGTTACCTCCAATCCAGGCAATTACAGATCCATTGGTTGGATTGGTTATAAGTAAAGCAGCGTTCAGCATTTTATAATAATGCCATAAACTATCCAGTTTATTCATGCTTTTGGGCTCGATATCATCCCAATCAAATACTTCAATTTTCTTCAATTGTAAATCTTTATCAATTTCAGTTGAGAGTTGCTTTTCGAACCACTGCTTTTTTATCCCCCGCCCCTCCAATTCCTTGTCCAGTAATTTCTGCATAGCCGACAAATGGTTTTTTGTCGCTACCATGGCCATATCCTGAATATGCATATTCAGGGTCGTATATATCTTCAATCCGTCTTTTTCAAGGTCGTATTTTCTGCCATTATTGGCTTGAATAATTTCCAGCAGTTCC
Organism: Bacteroidales bacterium; assembly: GCA_038325075.1. Taxonomy (GTDB): domain Bacteria; phylum Bacteroidota; class Bacteroidia; order Bacteroidales; family Lentimicrobiaceae; genus Lentimicrobium. The sequence continues at coordinate 2,276 of JBBQIQ010000254.1, forward strand.
TGTGTTTTAGTCTTTACCTGATGGACAAAGTAGCCAGCAGGCTGATTTAAGTTTAAATTTTCATATTCAAGATTAAGTGGCAACTTTTTCAGACTATCTGCCACTTCCTGCGAAAGAAAATGCTCCTTTTCCATCAGGCTAAGAATCAGGTTCCGCCGATCTAAGGAATTTACTGGATTAAGCCGGGGATTAAAATAAGTATTGGCTTTCAGCATACCAACCAGTACAGCCGATTCTTCAATGCGCAGTTCCCGGGTGGATTTATTGAAGAACCGGTGTGCAGCAGTTTCTACCCCAAATACATCTTCTCCGAAAGGCACTGAATTGAGGTACAGCAATAAAATATCTTCCTTTGAATAAATAGCCTCAATGCGCGAGGCTATAATAACTTCTTTGATTTTACTGACCGGAAGACTTAATAGACCTGATTGATTGCGGCCATAAAGATTTTTGATCAGTTGCTGAGTCAGGGTGCTACCACCTCCCCCGCTCTTGTCGCCTTGCAAAATGCTTCTCAGGAAAACACGCAAATAGCTTTTTGCATCATACCCTTTGTGCGAAAAAAACCGCCGGTCTTCTGTTGCAATCAATGCATTTTTGAGATGTTCAGGAATTTCATTCCAAATGATATTGGTACGGTTTTGTGCAAAGAACTTCCCGATTAAAACTTCATCGGCAGAAAATACCAGTGATGCTTCTTCATTCCGGATTGAAGTTAAGGCAACCTTATCGGGCAGTTTACCGAAGGCCCCGAAATATACCAACATGAAAAGCAGC
>JBBQIQ010000255.1:0-2977 GCA_038325075.1 Bacteroidales bacterium
TAAAACAACACCATTACCGGTGCATCCAGCATCATCAGGCTGTCCATTGAGCGGTATAATTTGCTTCGTTTTGTGATGTCATTTTCGGCAGATGCAGCCTGGTACAGCAAATCAAATTCAGGATTGGTGTATTGCGTAAAATTAGGGCCATCAGGACTATGATTCGGTGAATAGAACATCGAAAGGTAGTTTTCGGCATCCGGGTAATCGGCAATCCACGATCCGCGAAAAAAAGGCACCCTTGCCTGCGCGATGTTTTCACGCAAAGTGGCGGGCGGGCTTACATCAATTTTCATCTTCACCCCGATCTGGCTCAACTGGCTCTGAATAAACTGGCAGAGGTCGAGGTAAGAAGCATTGGTTGAGAGTGTTACCGGAGGCAACCCCTCTCCCATCGGATAACCGGCTTTGGCAAGCAATTGGCGGGCTTTTTCAGGATTATAATCGTACCCAAACGACGAATTTGCAGCATAACCGGGCAATCCTGCCGGGATAAAACCATGGGTTCCCGCCTCACCAATGCCATTGCGCAGGTAACGGATCATTCTTTTCCGGTCGAACCCATAGTTGAGCGCCTGCCTGACCTCCCTGATCAGCAATGGATTGTTTTTCATGATCGGATTTGACCCATCTACCATAAAACCAAGATATTCCGTGTTCAGGTAAGCCTGGCTTGTCATGTTTATCCTGTCGGCATAAGCCGGGTTTAACCTTCCTGACGGTGTCAGAATTTCGTCTTTATAGCTGGCATCCAACCCGGAAATAAAATCGAGGTTCCCTTTCACAAATTCAAGAAAGGCTGTTTGCTTGTCGATGATGAAAGAGACCGCAATCGCATCGAGATAAGGCAGGTTCTTTCCGTTTTCATGTTCAAAATAGTTTTCATTTCTGAGCATCACCAGCTTCACCCCTTCTTTCCACATTTTAAAACGAAAGGGGCCGGTTCCGACCGGGTTTGACCGGAAATCATTTTTAAAATATTCAACCGCTTCACGCGGAATAACTGAACAATACTGCATGCTTAACATACCCAAATACGGGGGAAAAGCCTGATTGAGCCTGATAACCAGGATTGTATCGTTAACAGCAGCAATATCAGGAAGGCCATTTTTCATTGTAACCGGACCCATAACCCATGCACCGGGTGATGCAAGCTTTTTATCGGCCAACCGCCGAAGACTATAAACGAAATCGGTGGCCGTCACCCGCCGGCCTTTTCCACCGTCAAATACCGGATGATCGTGAAAGTAAACGTCGGTTCTTAACTGAAAGGTATATTCTTTTCCATCCGGGCTAACCGACCAATCCCTGGCTATACATGGCCTGATCAGCAGGTTGCTGTCGAGTTGCAATAAGCCATTGTACAACTGGTTATCGGCCCAGATATTGGCCTGGTTGCGGGCAAATGCCGGATCGAGCGAAGTGATGCCCGCTGATTCGTTGTAACGAAAAACCGTTTTCCCTTCGTTGCTTTTATCCCGCTTGTTGCAGGAAGTAACGCAGAGTATCGCTATAAAAATCAGAAGTTTAAGCGTTTTAAGCATGTTCGTTAAAAGAATTACAAATGTAGTACAATAGAGGGCTTACGCCAAAGGAATGTGGCAACCGGAAATATTACAGTTTTCTGCACTATTTTGTGTAATGCCTTTAGCATTTTGTATTATTTTTATGGCGCTCAAAGACATAAACTATGAAAATCAAAACTGTTTTACTCATCATACCGGCCCTGTTCGTTTCAACGCAGATCATTGCCCAGGATTATCACCAAACGCACGGCAGCGGATTATGTTCCCATAGCAAACAAATGCGGCCCGACATCACTGAACCGGACCTCAGATCGCCCAATTCGCCCCGCCACGCCTTTGATGTGCTTAACTATGAACTCGATCTTGATATATATCACTGCTATACCAACCCTTATCCCCGCAATTTTACGGCTTCAAACATCATGACTTTCAGGGTTGACAGTACGCTGAATTCGATTGAACTGAATGCAGATCAGACTTCCCTGCTGATTGAATCAGTCGGGCTGAGCGGTGTTTCCTTTTTTCATGAAAATAACCTGCTGACCATCAACCTCGATGCGCAATATCAACCCGGTGACACGGTACTGGTTTCCATCCGTTACGAACATCTGAACGTGATCGACCAGGCTTTTTATGTGGACAATGGCTTTGTATTTACCGATTGCGAACCGCAGGGCGCGCGCAAATGGTTCCCCTGCTACGACCGGCCTTCCGACAAAGCTACCCTGAGCCTGCGGGCAAAAGTTCCGCTGAATGTGAAATTGGGCTCAAACGGCCGCCTTGCCGATTCGGTGGCGGTAGCCGATTCGCTCTGGTACACCTGGGTGAGCCGCGATCCGATTGCGACTTACCTTATGGTGATCAGCTCCAGGGTAAATTACAATCTTGATATTGTTTACTGGACCAAACCCGGCCCGCCTTTTGACACCCTGCCGATCCGGTTCTATTACAATCCGGGCGAAAACCCTGATCAAATCAAAAACCTGATTGTTCCGATGGCCGATTTCTACTATTCACTCTTTGGTGACCATCCTTTCGAAAAAGACGGATTTGCAACCATGAGCCCTCAATTTTCGTGGGGAGGCATGGAAAATCAGTCACTTACCAGTCTTTGTCAGGGTTGCTGGTACACACCCTATATTGCCCATGAGTTTGCCCACCAGTGGTATGGCGACATGATAACCTGTGCCACCTGGGCCGATCTGTGGCTGAATGAAGGATTTGCAACATACATTCAGGCTTTGTGGACGGGCCAGGCCAATGGTTCGCAGGCCTACATCAACGAAATAAACAGCAATGCATCCTATTACCTGAACAACAATCCCGGATGGGCTATTTCAAACCCGGCGTGGGCCATCAACCCACCTTCCAACAGTACCTTATTTAACTATGCCATCACCTATCAGAAAGGCTCCTGTGTTTTATACATGTACCGCTATGTGGTTGGCGAC
>JBBQIQ010000256.1:0-2977 GCA_038325075.1 Bacteroidales bacterium
GTGACATTGAACTTCCGGCCACCGTTGACAATTCAACACAGCCTTATCTGAGGCCGGTCATTTCACAGCAAGGAGCCAGTTGCGGACAATCGGCATCCGTTGCCTATAACTTTTGCTACGAAATCAACCGCCTCCGCAACCTGCCTTCTGATACTTCAATTAACCAATACCCCGACCATTTTGTGTGGAACTTTATGAATGCCACGCTCCCCTATTACGGCGAAGGCGTCAGCTATTTTCACACCTTCGACATCCTTTACGATGCCGGAAATCCGACAGAAGATATTTATGGTCCGATTACTATGGATGATAGCTTTTACTGGATGAATGGCTACGATGGGTATTTTCAGGCAATGCACAACCGCATTTCTGGCGTTAACTCTATCAATGTTTCAACCCCTGAGGGTCTGCTCATACTGAAACACTGGTTGCACAATCACCTGGATGGTTCGGTTGTTGGTGGGGTGGCAAACTACTATGCCGGAATGCCTGACCCGCCATTGCTTCCAGGCGGAACTCCCGAAGCAGGGAAGCATGTGCAGATTGAATTCGATTTTCCTTCATCCCATGCACTTACCGTTGTTGGTTACAACGATTCAATCCGATTCGATCTGAACGGTGATGGCCTTTATACGAACAATATTGACATTACCGATGATGGTTTAGTGGATATGAAGGATTGGGAAATTGGTGGTCTGAAATATGTTAATTCCTACGGAACTACTTGGGCTGATTCCGGATTCTGTTATATGCTATACCGCACACTGGCCCTGAAATACGGCGAGGGTGGCATCTGGAACAATTCGGTGCATATTCTGCATCCGGATACAGTTTATCAGCCCCTGCTCACCGCAAAAGTAACCCTGAAACACAACAAACGAGGCCGGATCAAAATTTCGGCAGGAATCAGTTCCGATACCGCACGATATTTCCCGGAGCAAACAATGTCCTTTTCCGTTTTCAACTACCAGGGCCTCGACTATTACATGGCGGGCAATCAAACATCCAACGGCAAAACACTTGAGTTCGGACTGGATATTACCTCTCTGCTTAGCTATGTAAAGCCAGGTTCTCCTTACAGGGTATTTCTTATTGTTGAAGAAAATGACTTCGATGGAACCGGCGATGGAATGCTCCTGAAATATTCTGTCATTAATTATACTAACCCGGAACCATCGGAATTCAACTCTGCAGACATACCGATTACTATCGTAAACAACGGCCAGACTATGGCATCAGTGGCTGTGACATCAGGTACAAATCCAATTGACATTCAGCCCGATGGTCCAATTGTGGCTGCTTCCGGATTTTCCAATACGACCTCTTTTTCGGCAAGCGGTGGGTACCCGCCTTACACGTGGAACCTTAAACAGCTCTATAGCGAATCTGAAGATCAGGCTGCTTATATTGCTGCTGAAGGAGAACTTCAGGTTCCGTCAAATCCTCATTATGGGTATTCCGAAATTCCGCTGCCCTTCAGTTTCCCATTTTACGGGAAACTTTACGACACCCTCTACATGCATGTGAATGGTTACCTTCTGTTTGAACAACAGGATATGCCCTATTTCTACGAACTGTACGATGAATTCTATTTTCGTCAGATAAGGACCATTGCCGGCTATATGAATAAAGACATGTCCCTTAATTCGGCAAGCGATTTTCTTTCGGTAACCTCTTCGTCCGAACAGGTTGATTTCAACTGGAGGATTTCAAACGCCGGGGAATTCGATTACGCCACATTTACCATTTCCGTGTTTCAGGATGGGGTTATTCGCTTCCTGTACGGGCCTTCATCTGCAGAAACAGGTTTTTATACTGTCATCGGTATCAGCAATGGTAATCGGAATGAAACCCTTAAAAGCGGGCGAAGCGGGAACAAAATCCGGGAAGGGCAAATTATAAGCTACTCACCATCGCAACTGCCTTCCGGCATTACTTTAAGTGAAAACGGGATTTTAACAGTGCCTCCTGCAACCGGAATATTTTCGGATGGAGTTATTCTTCAGGTTATTGACTCTCAGCGTTTAATGGCTGAAAAGCAAATCCTTGTCACTTCTGGACCTGAAATCACTATACGGCTGGCAGATTCTCTTGAAAAACCTGTACCCGGAGCTACCTGCCCGCTGGTTGTAACATTAAAAAACCATGGATCGCAATCCATCAGCAACCTGAGCCTCAGTTTATCAGCGGCTTCGGATAATGCCCTTGTGCTTGGCGGACCGGTTTCATCCATTGAAGTGCTTCCTGGTCAAACGGTTAGCTTTGATCAGATTTTTAACCTGTTTATTCATGATACGGTCAATAAGCCTGAAATTATCAAGACAATGGCCTTGTTAACATCAGGCAGTAAATCTATCAGAAAGTTTGAAAAATTCAGGTTGGATGTTCCGGTTGTTGTGGTTTCACCCCCGTTTTTTTCCGATGGAGACAATTTTACTGCAGACCCCGGTGAAGAAGCACCGCTGGTATTTAGTATTTTCAATTATGGTGGCACATCAGCAGGTAATCTCACTGCAATCCTGAGCATTAACAATGCTTTTTCTGCCATCAACGGTGAAGCCATTCAGCATTTTGGCGAACTGGAAGGCTTTTCCAAAAAAAGGCTTTCTTACAAATTTAAAATTAATGAATCGATTCCCCGGGGAGCAATGATTGCAATACATCTTATGCTGAAGAGGTCTGATGAAACAGTTTTTGAAGGCAGTTTCAGTTTACAATGCGGCAAGCCGGTAATCCTGATAACAGACCTCGACAAAAATCAGAATTCGGCCGTCCACATAGCCGCTGCATTGCAACAATTGAACACAGGCTATGAAATGATTGAATCGATTGATTCGAGCCTCCTGGATTACCAGGTCCAGTTTCTTTCCCTGGGATTCAGGCCATTGAACCACCGGCTCACCCCGGTCGAAGACAGTCTGATGATTGCATTCATTAATCAGGGAGGCAATCTGTATCTGGAAGGAGGCGCATTCTT
>JBBQIQ010000257.1:0-2943 GCA_038325075.1 Bacteroidales bacterium
GGGGCAGGGTAAAAGACTTACCAGGCGTCAGGTACCACATTATTCGTGGAGCTTTGGATACCTCCGGAGTTGACGGTCGTAACCAGCGCAGATCCAAATACGGAACCAAGCGTCCAAAAGGTGGCAAGTTAGCAGCAACCCCTGCAAAAGGTAAGAAATAATTCCTGATTCAGGTATCAGCAAAGTAAATAGCAATGAGGAAATCAAAACCAAAAAAGAGAATCATTCTTCCTGACCCGAAGTTCAACGATGTACTCGTGACCAAGTTCGTCAATAACATGATGTACACCGGGAAGAAGAACCTTGCTTTCATGATTTTTTATGAAGCCATCGCTGCAGTAACTGAAAAAATGAGCGAAGACGGACTCGAAATCTGGAAAAAAGGATTGAACAATGTAACCCCTAATGTGGAAGTACGCAGTCGCAGTATCGGTGGTGCCACCTTCCAGATTCCTTCTGAAATCCGCCCGGGTCGTAAGAGTTCGATCGGAATGAAGAACCTGATTCACTTCGCACGTAAACGCCACGAAAAAACGATGAGTGCAAAACTCGCCGGTGAAATCATGGCCGCTTACAAAGAAGAAGGTTCGGCTTACAAAAAGAAAGAAGATACCCATCGTATGGCTGATGCCAACAAGGCGTTCTCACATTTCCGCTTCTAGTATCAATTATTAACCTAACAACCAAAAACAATACAACAATCTAATGTCCGGCAAATTAGCACATACACGTAACATCGGCATTATGGCGCACATTGACGCGGGTAAAACCACGACAACGGAGCGTATGTTGTATTACACCGGTATCAGCTATAAAATTGGCGAAGTGCACGATGGAACCGCAACCATGGACTGGATGATCCAGGAACAGGAACGCGGAATTACCATCACCTCGGCTGCAACCACCGTTTTCTGGGATTGCAGGGATGAAAAATACAAAATCAACATCATTGACACACCCGGTCACGTTGACTTCACCGTTGAAGTTGAACGTTCGCTCAGGGTGCTCGATGGAGCCGTTGCCATATTCTGTGCTGTGGGTGGTGTTGAACCCCAGAGCGAAACAGTCTGGAAACAGGCCGATAAATACAATGTGCCGCGCATCAGTTTTGTAAACAAAATGGATAGGGCCGGCGCCGATTTCTTTGGCGTGATCGATCAAATGAAGGAAAAACTCGGAGCCAATCCAATTCCTTTGCAAATTCCGATCGGTGAAGAAGAAAGCTTCAGAGGGGTTGTTGACCTTATCACCAACAAGGCCATTATTTGGGACGATGATTCACAGGGAATGAACTTTACCGAAAGTGAAGTGCCTGCAGAGCTAACCGAATTGGTTGAAGAATACCGATTGAAATTAATTGAAGGTGTAGCCGAAGAAAACGAAGAACTCTTCGATAAATTTCTGGCCGACCACAATTCAATTACCCCCGAAGAAATGCGGTCAATCATCCGCAAAGCCACCATTGAGCACCGGATTACCCCTGTTTTTTGTGGTGCATCGTTCAAAAATAAAGGCGTTCAGCCATTGCTCGACGCCATTGTTTCCTACTTGCCGAATCCGTCAGATGTTAATGCAGTAAAAGGAATCAATCCGAATACTGAAAAAGAAGAACTCAGACATGCCGATCCGGCGGAACCTTTCGCAGCGCTGGCATTCAAAATTGCTACCGATCCTTTTGTAGGAAGGTTAGCATTTATTAAAATATATTCCGGTACCCTTAACTCCGGCAGCTATGTGCTGAATACAGGCACCGGCAAGAAAGAGCGCATCTCACGCATAATGCAGATGCATGCCAACAAGCAAAACCCGCTACAGCAGGTTGAAGCAGGCGACATCGTTGCCGTGGTTGGTTTCAAAGAAGTAAGGACAGGCGATACACTGTGTGATGAGAAACATCCGATTGTACTCGAATCGATTGTATTCCCCGAACCGGTTATCAGTGTTGCTGTAGAACCCAAAACCCAGGACGATGTTGACAAGCTTGATCAGTCGCTGAATAAGCTTGCCGAGGAAGATCCTACTTTCACCGTAAGGGTTGACTCAGAAACCGGCCAGACTGTTATCAGCGGAATGGGTGAGTTGCATCTTGAGATCATCATCGACCGTCTGAAACGCGAATTTAAGATTGAAACCAACCGTGGTAACCCACAGGTAGCTTACAAAGAAGCACTTGTTACAACTGTTTCGCATCGCGAGGTTTACAAAAAACAAACCGGTGGCCGTGGCAGGTTTGCCGATATCGTTTTTGAAATGGGACCGGCTGACGAAGGAATTAAAGGTCTTCAGTTTATCAATGACGTAAGGGGTGGAAACATCCCCAAAGAATATATTCCGGCAATTGAAAAAGGTTTCCGCATTGCAATGCAGAATGGTGTGCTTGCTGGTTTTTCGCTGGAAAGCCTGAAAGTAAAATTGCTCGACGGTTCTTATCATAGTGTTGACTCTGATCCACTGGCCTTTGAAATTTGTGCAAAGGTTGGATTCAGGGAAGCGGCAAAAACCGGCCGCAATGTTTTACTTGAGCCTGTAATGAAACTGGAAGTCAATGTTCCGGATGAATATGTAGGCGAAATCAGCAGCGATCTGAACAAGCGCAGGGCCAATGTTGAAGGCATTGATAACAAAGCCCGTTACCAGGTTGTGAAGGCACATGTTCCGCTTGCTGAAATGTTCGGGTATGTTACAAGCCTGCGCACCATCACCTCGGGACGGGGAAATTCAAGCATGGAGTTTTCGCACTACGCCGAACTGCCTCAGGCATTAACCGGTGATGTCATTTACAAGTTGAAGGGATACCTTGTCAAATAAAGAAACTAACTCAATAAATACAAAATAACGTGAGCCAAAGGATCAGAATAAAACTGAAATCGTACGATCATAATCTGGTTGATAAATCAGCCGAAAAGATTGTAAAGACTGTAAAATTGACCGGTGCAGTTGTTA
>JBBQIQ010000258.1:0-2804 GCA_038325075.1 Bacteroidales bacterium
AAGGGTATCGAGAAAGTGCTTGAATCCATTGGGAAAACTGTTTTATATGTTGATCCTTCACCAGTAAAACTCAGGGGACAGAAGTACGGATTTTTCCCTGGCTGTTGCGGTATCCTCTTTGATGAAGTACTGATAAACGGCAGCCTGAAATATCATCCGCAAGGCGATGAAATCGGGGATTTTATAAAGAAAGCAGGCCTTGGTTTCAGGGAACTTTTTGATGGCGTTTTGACAGATACAGGCGGAATTTTTGTGATACCACCTGATTCCGAAAGGACCTGATAATGAATTTATTTGCCGAGTATTTTGACTACGGCAGCCAGTAATTCTTCCTGTTCAAGTCCATTCAGTATTTCGGTCATTTTTACTGATTTTTCTTCTGCCGGCATATCTGAAGCAATCAGTTGGGCGAGTTCGCGCGACTGTTTTACGGTGATAAATTCTTCTAGTGCCCCGAGGGCAGGATTAGCCAATGGATCGGGTTTTTCAGGCAGGCCGAAAACTTCGAGTTCGGCTATACAGGCTTCCAGTACCTCTCGTCCCATTTTGCGGCAGACATCCATCTGCGTCATGCGACCTGTGGCATCGCGCAACGACCACGAACTGTAATCGGGTTGGATGTTGCGGATCAGATCCACCTTTCGGGAGTTTTCTCCGAAAATTCTTCCAAGCACCATCATGGAATTGGTTTTCCATGACTGGAGATCGAACGGTTTTAAGTCGAGGCGGTCAATCAGATCGCGGAGAAGGGCTATTTCTTTGGTGGGCATGGCTGACAGGATTATAAATTTATCCTGCTAAGTTAGTGATAAACTTTCTTTGTTTCAGGAGATTGCAAATGATTTTAATTCCCGGTGTCTTTTACCCCTGCTTTTTGTACATTTGAAGTCCATTCATTATTAAGCCAAATACTTGATTCCCAGGGATACCATACAAAGCATTGTTGACACTGCCCGCATCGAAGAGGTGGTGGGCGACTTTGTGCAATTGAAAAAACGCGGCGTTAACCTGCTGGGTTTGTGCCCGTTTCACAATGAAAAAACGCCTTCATTCACCGTTTCGCCGGCCAAGGGAATTTTTAAGTGTTTTGGATGTGGCAAGGCCGGGAATGCCGTGAATTTTGTGATGGAGCACGAAAAGTACTCCTATCCCGAAGCCTTGCGTTACCTGGCCAATAAATACGGCATAGAGGTTGAAGAGCAGGAACCTTCGCCTGAGGAAAAGCAACTTGACACCGAGCGTGAAAGCCTTTTCAGCCTGAATGCCTTTGCGCAGAAATTTTATACCCAAACCCTTCACGAATCGGAAGAAGGGAAAGCGATTGGCCTTAGTTATTTTATTGAGCGCGGATTCCGTGAAGATATAATTCAGAAATTTCATCTTGGATACTCGCTTCAGGCCTGGGATGCCTTTACACAGCATGCCCTGAAAAACGGCTATGCCGAAAAGTACCTGGTTGATTCGGGGCTTACCATCAGCAAAGAAGGTAAACTTTACGACCGTTTCCGCGAAAGGGTGATGTTTCCGATTCATAACCTTACCGGAAAGGTAATTGGTTTTGGTGGACGCATCCTGATAACCGACAAAACCAAACCCAAATATGTAAACTCGCCCGAATCGGAAGTTTACAACAAATCAAAGAGCCTTTACGGAATATGGCTGGCCCGCAATGCCATAGTTGCCCGCGACAATTGCTACCTTGTCGAAGGTTACACCGATGTTATCTCGCTTCATCAGGCCGGTATTGAAAATGTGGTAGCCTCTTCCGGCACATCGCTCACCACCGATCAGATCAGGCTGATCAGTAAATACACCCGCAACATTACCATTCTGTACGATGGTGACCCCGCTGGTATTAAGGCCTCGTTCAGGGGTATCGACATGATTCTTGAGCAGGGGATGAATGTTAAAATTGTGCTGTTCCCCGATGGAGAGGATCCGGATTCTTATGCCAGAAAGAACCGCTCGGCCGATGTGGAAGCTTTTATCGTTACCGAAGCCAACGATTTTATTGCGTTTAAAACCAGACTGTTGTTGGGCGAAACCAACAACGATCCGATTAAAAAGGCAGCGCTGATTCACGAAATTATCGGAACTATCAGCATTATCCCTGACCCCATCATCAGGCCATTGTATGTTAGGGAGTGTTCTGAAATAATGGGCATTGCCGAGCAAACCCTGATGAATGAACTGAACCGGTTGCTTCGGAAAAAAGCCCAAAAGGGATATTCAGCGGATTCGCCTGAAGAACCTTCAGCGCCTCAGGCTATTGCCCCACCCCAGGAACTTGTTCCCGACATCAGCGATTGCAGTGCTCAGGAATTGGATGTCATCAGGGTATTGCTTCATTATTCCGGAAAAATATTGACAATGAGTAAACCTGGGGATGAGCCTGATGAGATCATCAAAGAGAAAGTTGAAGTGACCGAATTTATTTGTAACGATCTGAGGGCGAATCAGATTCACTTTGATAACCCGGTTTTCCAGAAGATTTTTGATGCTTATGCAGAAAGCGTGGATAATAAATCGCTTCCCGATGACCGGTTCTTTTTAATGCATCCCGATCAGGAGGTCGCAGATAATGCCATCAACATTATAAGTGCCCGCTATGAGCTTAGTCCGGGCTGGGAGGAGATAAAAATACACGTTCCGACTGAAGAGGAGAACCTTGAAGATACCGCTACCCGGGCCATCCTTTCACTGGTGCACCGTAAATTGTCGGCCATGATATACAACAACCAGAAAGAGATGAAAGAGTTGCCCGACGACAGTGAAGCCTGGGCTGATCATCTTTCGCGCGATAT
>JBBQIQ010000259.1:0-2783 GCA_038325075.1 Bacteroidales bacterium
TACATATTCTGTTTTTGAAGTGTTTGATCCTTCATACCGAAGTATTGATTTAGCGGCAATCAGAAAACCCACAGCTTCAAACTCTCCATATAACAATAAGGTGAGTGTCAGCATTCGTTCAAGGTTTCCGATAAGTTTTCCAGCATTTAACAGGTCATTCCCCTGATTATCCGGTAATTTCAATTTGTACAAATCAAAAACTGGAAACATAGCAACCACCATGAACAAGCATGGCAGGGAAATTGCCAGTTTTCTTGCATTGGTTGTTGATTCAGCCACCAGGCCACCATCAGAAGAATATGTCGAGCTTAATTGTTGGAAGAAAAAATGTATTGGTACAATTGAAATTGAGATTATGGAAGAATCCAATTCTATTGAATATTGGTGTACCGACTGCGATAATGCCGGAATAATTAGTGGATGGGAAGGTACAAAGTGGGATTTGCGTTGATACCACTTTAATCCTCAAATCGTTTGTCTGATTGTTCTTTTGGTTGCTAAAATCAGGCTTCTTTTGGTTGCTAATAAGGTATAACCCTGTATATCATATATTTACAGGATTTATTTGCAGCCCGGCCAGGACTCAAAACGTAAAAGCGAAAAAAAAACTATTTTTTTCCCAGGTAACTTGTACAATCGGAAAAAGTCTCTATATTTGCACTCTCATTTAAGAAAAAGTTCTTAAAAATACGGTTCGGTAGTTCAGTTGGTTAGAATACGTGCCTGTCACGCATGTGGTCGCGGGTTCGAGTCCCGTCCGGACCGCAAAAAGCCCTCATCAGGAGGGCTTTTTCATTTTTCAGAATCACCTTAACCGCATCAGCGAAAGATAATCCTGTTCATTCTTAAATTCCTGTGGTACTTTCCATTGTTTCTTTTATTTCCCATCCACAATAATCGAAGCCGGTTTTTTGGCATCCATAAAGATGAGCTTGGCATTGGGCGAAGTGGCAATGGCTTTGATCATTTCGTATTGCAACTGTTTATCGCTCAATCCGGTGCTCAGGATCGTCTGGTAATCAGCAATTCCCTGGGCTTCCACCCTTTTGCGCTCAGCTTCCTGCTTTTCCTTTTGCAGGACAAAGGTCATCTTCTGGGCCTCCTGCTCGGCGTTGATCTTTGATTCGATGGTTGTTTTCACCGACTCGGGCAGGGTGATGTTGCGAACCAACAGTTGCTCCAACTCAAGACCGCGGGCTTTGAAGTCGGTTTCAATAGATTTGAATATCCGGTCCTGGAACTCGTCCCTTTTGGTGGAATACAAAGCCACAGCATCGTAATACACCGCATTGTCCCTGATTTTTGTGCGGCATAGCGGCCTTACAATCGTATTCTTATAATCGGTACCAATTTCCTTCAGAATGCGGGGAGCTTGTGAAGATGTTACTTTATAAAGCACGGTCAGGTCGATCACAACCTCCAGCCCATCGGCCGAAAGCACGCGGATGGCATCGTCGCTGGCCTTGTCGCCTTCGTCGTTTACGCCCGACATGGTGTAGTTCTGGGTCCTGATATCGAAAGTAACCACTTCAACCAGAGGGTTAATGATGTTCAGTCCGCTTTCAAGTGTCCGGTTGTTGACTTTTCCAAACAGCTTCTGCACACCAACCTGTCCGGGCTCAATCTGATAAACAGCAGAGATTACGACACCGATCAACACGATGATGATGCCCACCACCCTGATGGTTCCGAGGTATTGTCTGACAGGGGTATCCATTTTGCCAAGTACCAGAGCGGTTACCAGCACAATGATTCCAAGAATAATGATTGTCATAATAAATGAAATTAAGGGGTTAATTTGTTTTAGATTTTCCTGTAAATTTAGCAAAACCATGAAACTTATGGGCATTATTAATTTAATGTCGTTTAGTTAAGAAAATTTGTCTTCGCTCAGACTGACTGTCATCCTGAGTCCCGCGCATGCCGGAAAGGATATTGATTCATAATTCGCGCATAATATCTCCGGTATAACGCCAACATAGTCGCCTGAAATCTGTTTATAATACAAAACGTAAATTATGCCCGATTTTAAAGATGGTGTTATCCGTTTCCGGCAAACCGATTTCGAAGCCAACAGGGCGCATTTCGAAGGTTTGGGCCGGGTACAAAATCCACATACACTGTTTATCGGATGCTCCGATTCGCGGGTAGTGCCTTCGTTGATAACCCAGACCATTCCAGGCGAATTGTTTATTATCCGCAACATAGCCAACCTGGTTCCACCTTACCGGGAATCCGTAGAGTACCTGGCTACAACTTCGGCTATCGAGTATGCCGTGCAGGTGCTGAATGTCAGCAACATACTGGTATGTGGACATTCAAACTGCGGTGGATGTGCTGCCCTGTATGAAACACCTGAAAATATGGCAAAAATCCCGCATACCCGGCATTGGCTGGAACTCGCCATGCCTGTAAAGGAAAAAGTGCTCAGCATCGTTGATAATACAGATCTGGCAGCCCGCGAATGGCTTACCGAACAGATGAATGTAGTGGAGCAACTCAGCCACCTGAAGACTTACCCGTACATCAGGGAAAGGGTAGAAAAAAACACCATGAAACTGATTGGCTGGCATTATATGATTCACACGGGAAGTATTTATGAGTATCATCGTGAGACAGGGGAGTTTGAGTTGATCGGAGCCCACTGATATTCCGAGCGCAGCGAAGGAATCACCTGCACATAGCACAAACCTCACAAAGTCAACGTCCTGCCGTTGACAGGAGGTCCCTTCGGACACTGATATTCCGAGCGAAGCGAAGGAATATCGGTTATCCTATTGACA
>JBBQIQ010000260.1:0-2667 GCA_038325075.1 Bacteroidales bacterium
TGAGGGTGCCTGGGCTGATCAGGATGCAACCTATGTCCGTGAAATTGTGATCAATCTGAACGAATTGTTCCCGGTGGTAGCGGCGCCCCATCATGTTGACAATGTAAAAGCTTTGGCAGAAGTAAAAGGGGTTAAGCTGAACCAGGCACTGATCGGAACCTGCACCAATGGCCGTATCGAGGACCTCCGCGAAGCAGCAAAAATACTGAACGGAAAGAAATTGCCCGATGGGTTCCAGTTGCTGATTATCCCCGCCTCTCAGGAAATTTACCTGCAGGCGATGGAAGAGGGTTTGATCAGGCTGTTTATGGAAACCGGTGCCAATGTGCTGGCGCCGAGTTGCGGGCCATGCCTGGGAACAGGGCAGGGGATACCTGCCGATGGTTACACGGTAATCTCAACGGCCAACCGTAATTTCAAGGGACGGATGGGAAACAAGGAATCTTCCATCTACCTGGCTTCTCCTACAGTGGTAGCCTATTCAGCGCTCAAAGGCGAGATTGCCGATCCACGCGGAGATCATTTTACGGATAAATTCCCGTTTAAGGCCCAGCAAAGCAAAACCGTAGATATTGCGCAGGGTGAAGACCGCTACACGGCCGGCTCATGGAATTATGCCGATGTTGATAACCTGAACACCGACCAGATGTTTGCAGGTAAATTTACTTATGAAATCAATAGCAATGAAGCAGAAAAAATAATGCCTTATCTGTTCAAAGGCTTTGACGATAGCTTCTCAGAAAGAGTGAAGGAAGGCGATATCCTGGTTGCCGGTGCCAATTTCGGCTGTGGCAGTTCACGCGAGCATCCCTGTGTTGGTTTGGCTTATGCGGGTGTTAAAGCAGTGATCTGCAAATCGGTGAACCGCATTTTCTACCGTTCATCTGTAAACCAGGGATTGCCCATAATCCTTCTGCCCGATGCAGTTGATGCATACAAACAAGGCGATAAGGTTGACATTGATTTCTCTGCCGGACTTGTTACCATTGCGGGAAAAGAATTCAGGTTCGCTCCATTACCTGCAAAATTGATGGGCATTTTCGATGCCAAAGGATTGGTCAATTATGTGAAATCCATGGCCTGATAAACGTTAAATAATCCTAAACCGGCTGCATTGGAAAAACATTGTGGCCGGTTTTTGTTTATTACCTTTGACGAACCGATGGAAATCAAATCAAAACACCCTTATTCAAAATTCCTTTTCCCGGGCATTGTGCTCGTGCTGGTGACTGTGCTTTATTTAGCGCTGTTGACTGCATTGCCCAAGTATGCCGGACGTGTTCCTTTTCTTGGGCTTCTGTTTCTGATCGAATGGATGGTTTACCGCGATATCAGACGATTCTGGCTTAAATACAATGCTTTCATCAGGATTGCTTTTGCGGTATTCTGGTGGTTGCCTGTTTCGCTGCTGTTTATTTTTCTGATTGGTTCGGTTTTTAAGCCTTTGCAGGAATGGAACGATTGGCCACGGATTTATCTTCCAGGGGCTGCGCTTATTATGATTGTGTCGAAAGTGGCCATGTTTGCCGGATTACTGCCGTTCTACCTCATTCGGTTGCTTTCATTTTTAGTGGGTCTTTTCAGGAAGAAAGGCAGTTTTCATTTTCCGGGTATTGAAAGGTTTTTCAGGATAACTGGTATTTTACTTGCCGGTATTGTGCTTTTACTGATGACCATAGGAAGTATTTATTGGGTTTATCGCTTCAAAGTGCAAGAGGTTAACTTAGTCATTGAAGACCTGCCTCCCCGTTTTGAAGGTTTAAAAATAGTTCAGTTATCCGATATCCATCTGGGAAGCTGGGTTTCAGCTAAACCTCTTCAGCGAGCGGTAGATCAGGTGATAGCATTGAAGCCTGATTTGATCGTTTTTACAGGGGATATGGTAAATTACAGTACCGATGAAGTGCATGGGTTTGAATCAACGCTTGCTCAGCTTAAAGCGCCATTGGGTGTATATGCCATCCTGGGTAACCACGATTATGGCGATTACACACCCTGGGAAAGCGATGCTGCAAAAGCTAAGAATATGGTCGATCTTGAAGTTTTCTATCAGGAAATTGGCTGGAAATTATTACGCAACGAATCTGATTTGATTACAGTTGACAGTGCAACGCTGTTACTTGCCGGGGTCGAAAACTGGAGCGCCACCTCCCGGTTCAAAAAATACGGGGATATGAAAACCACCCTCGACAGCTACCCTTTCGCAGATTTGAATATTCTGCTTTCGCACGACCCGACGCATTGGGATGCAGAAGTAACGGACAGCTATACGCAATTCGATCTCACATTAAGCGGGCATACGCACGGCATGCAAATGGGGATTGAAATGGCCGGGATCAGGTGGAGCCCTTCGCAATATTTGTACAAAGAGTGGGCAGGATTATATACTTATCACACATCCTATGGCGGGGTCAGTTACCTCTACATTAACCGTGGCCTGGGTCATATCGGTTATCCCGGAAGGGTAGGGATACTGCCGGAAATAACCTTAATAACCCTGACCAAAGTTGCAGATTAGGGAATTTACTGATCGAACAATTGAGCACTATTTTATAGAGTAGGGACACGACATGTCGTGTCCCTACTCTATAAAATGCCCAGTGCCCTGTGCCCTGAGCCCTTTGCCCTGTGCCCGGTGCTAAATCAAAAAAAAAAAATTAAAACAGT
>JBBQIQ010000261.1:0-2532 GCA_038325075.1 Bacteroidales bacterium
ATATTACTAAGTTTGCAATGCAACCATTTCAACTACCATGCATCTCAGTTTTGGTCCGGACTTAAAGCGCTTCTGTATTATTAATGGATGAAAAGCAACTCCTGAAGGATTGCCTGAATGGTAATGCGCAGGCCCAGAAGCGATTATACGAAAAGTATGCCCGCAAAATGTTCGGGGTATGCCTTCGCTATGCTTCGGACCGCAGCATGGCCGAGGACTTTATGCAGGAAGGTTTTATCCGGGTGTTTACGAAGTTAAGCAGTTTTAAGTTTCAGGGTTCACTGGAAGGTTGGATTCGCAGGATTATGGTCAATATTTCACTGGAATTGCTGAGGAAAAATGATGTGTTACGGTTCAGTGTAGAATTGGACAATATGAATGAGTTGGCCGATGAGGAAGAGCCTTCGGCAGACCAGATCAAACCAGAGGTTTTATTGAACCACATTCAGCAAATGCCACCTGGTTTCCGGACAGTATTTAACCTTTATGCCGTAGAAGATTTGTCGCATAAGGAAATTGGAGAAATGCTCAACATTAGCGAAGGAACGTCAAAATCGCAGTATGCCCGTGCCCGTGCATGGTTGCAAAAACGTCTGACGGAAAACAGATATCAAGATGCAGGACGATAAAGATAAAATAAAGAAGTTTGCAGGCCTGGTGCTGTCTCAGTTTGAAGCTGAGCCTCCTGCGGATATGTGGAGCCGTATTGAGCTGCAAACACGGCGTAAGAAACGGCTTATCCTTTTCAGATATGTGGCCATGGCGGCTTCTGTGCTTTTGTTGCTGGGTGTTGGATTCTCTCTGTTGGTGCCAGGTAATGATCCGGATTCAAAATCTAAAACCATTTCAGAAAAAGAAACGCCGGAATCTAAAAATCTCATCCGTGACTCCCAAAAACAATCAACTTCTGATTTCTCAGGACTGTCCGGAGCTGGCCTGGCAAAACGACCACCAATTGATTCACCGGGTAAGCAAGTTGAGAAAAATAAGTTCATCACATCTGGTCAGAAAAGTGAAACTGAAAGATCAATGCTTGCTGAAAAGTTGCAAGATACAAAACCGTTACAAACAGAAATTAAGCCATCTGAACCAGGATTGACCGAAGAAACTATACCAGATCCGGTTTCTGTTGAAGGCGTTGATGCTATCGCGGTAACATCAAAAGTCATTGAACCTGATGATATCATCGATGTTTCAAATATGGATATCGCCCGGTTGATACCTGAACCGCCATCGGAATCTTTAAAAAAAACTGGAAACATCTGGAGCCTCGCGATGGGTTACGGAACGACCTCTGCCGGTGAGATGGCGCAGCAGGATGCTTCTCTTAAGTCTTCCGGCAGCAATTATAGTTATGATGGCCTTACTGCTGAAGTAGCCAATGAAACTTCTTATTTTGAAGAAATTGAAAGCATTTCGCATGATGCGCCTTTGTCCTTGGGCTTTATCATCAGTTATCAATTCAGTAAACGATGGTATGCCGAAACCGGGTTGTTGTACACCAGACTTGGATATCAGGTGAATACCTCTGAACAGAATAATCTATACTACCAATATGGCAACGAATTGTATTATCTTGGTATTCCGCTGGGTATCCGCTTTGCGATAACGGAGCGGAAACGCTTCGGGATATTCGCGACGCAGTCGGCCATCATCGAAAAAGGGCTCACCAGCAGCAGCTACATCAACACCTATAAACAAGGTGTATTATCCGGTTCGGAAAGCAACGAGGCCGGCATCATGGGGATTCAATTATCATCACTCACTGGTCTCGGAGCTGATGTAAAAATTGCAGGTAATTTGTCAGCTTATGGACAGGCCGGAATTCAGCTTTTTTTCCTGAACAGCACGCAGCCATTCAATATTCGGAGTGCCAGGGTTGCCTGGCCATCGTTCCAGGTGGGATTGAGAATGAAGCTGGAATAATAATTCCGGAAATTGTAACAACTACATGCAACCATTTCAACCGCTCATCATCTCAATAAAGAATTTCAAAATTATCAGTCCATGAAAACCACCAATCACACACTGCTTAGCTTATTTTTCCTGATCACTTCAGTCTTTCTTTTTTCAGGATGCAAGGATAATACTTACGAGGAAATTACCTACAAAGCCAATGTTCCGGTTTATATGGGGCTTGATGAATTCAGGGGTGCGGTTAAAAGCACTTCGCCTGTCGCACTTCAGAATACCGGGAAAATCTACTTTAAAGACAGTTACCTTTTTGTGAACGAATACCACAAAGGCGTTCATGTGATCAACAACAGCAATCCATCGGCCCCCGAAATGGTTGCTTTTATTGAAATTCCGGGCAACGTGGATATAGCCATCCGCCACAACATCCTTTTTGCCGATAGCTTTATCGATCTGGTGGCCATAGACATCACTGACCCGGCCAATCCGGTTGAAGTTGACAGGGTAGAGGATGCTTTTCCCAACGTATTGCCCCCGCTCGACTACTCCTATCCTGTTTATGGCCTCGATTTTACCAAAGGGGTGGTTGTAGGATGGGATTTAAAAGATGTAACCGAA
>JBBQIQ010000262.1:0-2372 GCA_038325075.1 Bacteroidales bacterium
TAATAGAAAAGTTTTTTTGCCGGATCAAATCCATAATAACCGGTTACATCGAAGTTTCCGGAAGTGAGCTGTTTTACTTTATTTCCAAGCAAATCGTAAAGATAAAGATGATTCCAGCCGTCCTGTTCGCTGGTTATTACAAACTGGCTGACATCGGGTAAAAAAGTAATGTTATCAAAATTCGATTCATCGATGTAACATTTATTTTCCTCCGTATAAATAATCTCCGACTGACCTGTGGCAGAGTTGGTTTTAAGGATTTCAAGCTTGTTCTGAAGGCGGTTTAACCTGAGTATTGCAAGAAAGGCCGGATCTTTGGTAAACATAATACGGGGAATATACTGGTCCTTTTCAGGCCCGGTATTTACTCTCAGTGTATTTCCCGATTCCAGATTGAAGATGTGTACGGTAACCATTGAATTATCCTCCCCGGCTTTGGGATATTTAAACTGGCTGTTCGATGGGTAAAGTGCATTATCATCAAGCGATGGTTTCTGGCCCTGGAACATGGTCATGTTGAACATCTTCACAGCCCGTTCATCAAACTTCATATAAGCCAGCTTTTTGCTGTCGGGCGACCATGAGAATGCCTTGTTGAACTCAAACTCTTCTTCATAAACCCAGTCGGGCGCCCCATTGATGATTTCGTTGAATTTGCCGTCAGAAGTGATTTTTATTTCAGTCCCTTTCGCCGGATCAGCGATAAACAGGTTGTTTTCGCGCACAAAAGCAACCTGGTTGCCATCAGGGGAAAAGGTGGCCAATTGCTGCTTTCCGTTAACCGAAAGCGGAGCAAAAGTCTTACCGGGGATATCATAGATAAAGTAATCGGCTTTAAACGACCTGCGATAAAGCGGCTCGTAGTTCGACTGGATCAGCAACCTTTTTTCATCGGCACTGAATTCATAATCTACGATCATTTTGATCCCGGAATCGGTGAATTCTCCTAAATCAAGAATGGTGGCTACCTTTTCTCCTGACTTGTAACTGTACTTCTCAAGTTTCAGGTTATCTTCACTCAGGGTAGTATAATATAAGCCATCGTTCATCGATTTCAGCCCATCAACCGAAGCCGATGAAAAGATTCGATTTTTCATCAGGTCTTCCAGCGTAAAGGGGTTGCTTACGTTCTGTGCCTGAATCGAAACCGACACCTGCAAAAATGCAAGTGTAACAGTTAAAACAACAAAGATTCTTTTCATAAGGAATTGGTAAATTAAGAATTGGAGGATTTACAAAATAGTCCGCCAAAGATAAAACTATCATCAATCACAGGAATAAAAGAACGTAAAAATGATGCCGGATTAAAAAGTTGGGAAATTTTTAATAAAAACCGGAAGATTTTTTATCTTTGCCCTCCCAAAACGGGATGTTAGCTCAGTTGGTTCAGAGCATCGCCTTGACAGGGCGGGGGCCACTGGTTCGAGTCCAGTACATCCCACAATTATATTTAAACTTCCCGGGATCGAAAAAATATCATTGTTTTTCGATCCGGTTTTTCTTTTTTATGGATTAGGTTTCAACTTTTATTAAGAGACAATTTAAGTATTTATTTCTATCATCTACTGGCTCTTACTGTTTTTCCCTTATAAAAAATTATTGGTATATTGGCCCCGCTCACAGCAAATTGTGGGTCAGGCGCGGTATGGTGGTGTCTGTATTTTTCCGTTACCATCCCGATGGAATTTCTGTTATAGAATCATCCCGAATTTCCAGGACTAATATGACTAAATCCGGGATCAATAAGGGAGGAATATGTACAATTGTCTCTAAAAGGGCAATTTCTTTGTTCTCTCCAGTATATAAAACCGGGCCCCCTTTTTTGTTCCATCTGCCTCCGTAAATAGCAGATCCTGTTCCTGAAAGATCATGCGCATTTTTCTTCCCGGTTATTCTGTAAACAATCATAAACTAGCTGTAAACGCCATGTTCAATTCTGCCGATAACATCTTTTACTTTAGATACGCCTCCCGGGATTTCAATAAGCTCAAGGGGTTCCATTCCTCCTAAGGCTGTATTGGGCAAATTCATCCATTTGAAGAAGTTCTCCTTAATCCCAAAAACTTCTGATCCAAAAAGAAACAAATCCGCAATTTTAAATAGTTTGACAGAGAAATTCCTTTCCAGCCTTTTATTGGATTTTGCCCATCTGTAAAGGGTGGGTGCTGAAATATCCAGTATGTCAGCCGTTAATTCACGGGAAAGGTTAAAGTAAATCCTGAAATTCTGTATCACATCAGCATTCACGCCTTCTGATGCATTGTGAATAAAATCAAAAGGGCTTTCAACCTTTGTTTTCAAATGCTCCTCGCCAAGAATTTTAATTAATTTCTTGAAATGCTCTGTACTTGACTCTATTTCCGTAATCATTT
>JBBQIQ010000263.1:0-2117 GCA_038325075.1 Bacteroidales bacterium
TTATTAAAGTTACCGACACTACTTACGTGGGAACAAACAATATATCCTATCAGGAAAGTACCATGAAGGTTTACCCCAACCCGGCAACGGAGTATGTCGTATTTGAAAGCCAGATTGCATTTTCCGGTTTTATAACTGTTACAGATATCTATGGCCGAATTATAACTGAAATACCTGTAAAAGATAAAAAAACAGTGTGGGATACAAGAAGTGTAAGGCCGGGGGTGTATTTGTACCAAATGAAAAATAGCAGTTTTATTACCACAGGAAAATTCATGATTTCAACCTAAAGTTCTCAAAAATGAAAACAAAGACATTGATAAAAAAATGCCTGTCTTATTTTTCAGGAATAATTGTGACAAATAAATCAGCACTTACCATTTTAATTCTTGTGCCGGTTATACTGCTATCAGGGTGTTGCATTAACAGAGAAACATTTTTTCTACCTGGCGAAGTAAAAGAATATGTTCATTTTAAAACAGGCTCTTTCTGGATTTATCAGGACCAGAACGGGCTGATTGATACCTTTAAGGTAACTGATTCACGCATAGGTATAGGCAAGGAAGGGAGGGAATCGTGCGATGAAGTTGAATACCTGAGTATTGATTATATTTCATCCTGGACTGGTAAAAAATACTATTCCAGCGGCTCAGGTGCTACACTGGAACCAACAAATTGTCTTGGAAACACAATTCCATGGATATCGGCAGGCTTAACTTACTATTCCCAGGAATATCTGCAGGATACACTTTTACTTAACGATTATACCTTTTATGCTGTATATATTTGTGAATTTCCCGAACCGGATTATGCAAACAGCTATAACCTGCCATTCAGGTACTATCTGGCTAAAAATGTCGGAATAATTCAGAAAGAGTATGCCGATGGCTCGGTATTCCCGGTTGTTGATTACCATGTTGAACATTGAAAAATACAATGGATTGGGGTAATTCATTTCACAATCCTTTTGGGACTAAAACAACCTAAAATGCAGCAGGGACACGATATGTCGCGTCCCTACCAGTAAAATCAACCAATTCTAAATTTTTCAGAAATGGAAACAATGTTTACCAGCGCTTCCGCTGAAACGGCCGTTGTCCTGAATTGGAAGGGCGGGCGGGCCGGCTATGGAATGAAGGACGGTGCGGTCTTTCGGCAGCTTCTGCATCCAAAGCGGCATGTGAACTGGCTACAAAACCATTCATACGTTTGACTTCAATGGCCCTGGGCAATAACTTATTGATGTCCTTCAAACTACCGCGTTCTTCGGTTGCACAAAATGAAATGGCAGTTCCTGATTCACCTGCCCTGGCTGTCCGGCCAATCCGGTGAACATAAGTTTCAGCAACTTCTGGCAATTCGAAGTTAATTACGTGTGACAATTTATCCACATCAATTCCACGGGAAGCGATATCGGTTGCAACCAATACCTTGATGGTGCGGTCTTTAAAGCCTTGAAGCGCCTTCTGTCGGGCCACTTGCGACTTATTACCGTGGATTGCAACGGCAGAAATTCCCAGTTTGATCAGTTCGCGGGTTACTTTATCGGCTCCATGTTTGGTTCTGGTAAAGATAAGGGCGGTTTCAATGTCTTCAGATTCGAATACCTGTTGAAGCATGGCCCGTTTATCGGCCTTCTCAACATAATAAACCGACTGGTTAACACTCTCGGCCGGGGCACTGTTTGGCGCCACATGTATCATCACAGGATTGTGGAGCAGGCTGTCGGCCAATGCCCTGATTTCCTGCGGTATGGTAGCAGTAAAAAATCCGGTTTGCCTGCGTGCAGGCAATTTGGCTATAATTCTCTTGATATCGGGCGCAAAACCCATGTCGAGCATGCGGTCAGCTTCGTCAAGAATGAAAAATTCAATGTTATCAAGGTGAATAAAGCCCTGGTTCATAAGATCGAGCAAACGACCCGGCGTAGCAATAAGAATATCAATCCCTTTGCGTAAAGTTGTGGTTTGCGGATTCTGTGAAACACCACCGTAAACCACAGTATGTCTGAGCTTAAGGCCTTTGCTGTAATCGCTGAAGCTTTCGCTGATTTGTATGGCGAGTTCGCGTGTCGGTGCAAGGACAAGTGCCCTGATTCCGGTAGTTTTCCGGTCAGC
>JBBQIQ010000264.1:0-2036 GCA_038325075.1 Bacteroidales bacterium
TTTGTGGGGATTTTTCAAGAAATTGGTGATTGCCGACCGACTGGGCATGTTTGTCGCCCTGGTGTATGATAACCCTGCGGAATTCAACGGCTTGCCGGTAATCCTTGCCACCTTGCTGTTTGCATTCCAGCTTTACTGCGATTTCTCAGGCTATACCGATATTGCCCGTGGTTCAGCCCGTATCATGGGGTATGAACTGATGATCAACTTCAACCGCCCGTTGATCGCCACTTCTCTCCGGGATTTCTGGAACCGCTGGCACATCTCTCTTACTACCTGGTTCCGCGATTACCTTCTTTATTCGCTGCCTTACATCAAAAACAAGAAAATTGTACAGTCAAAAATCTACCGCAACCTTATCATCACCTTTCTGTTAATGGGGCTTTGGCATGGTGCGGCCTGGACTTTCGTGATCTTTGGGGCATTTCATGGATTGATGCTGGTGCTCGAAAACATCGCCGAAAAGCCGGTGGCCAGGTTTCATGAATTGACCGGGATCAGCAATCACCCGGCAATAATAAAAACGCTTGGAATTGGTTATATGTTTGGAATTGTGGTGGTATCTCTGTTCTTTTTCAGGGCCGGCAGTCTCAACAATAGCTTACTGATGTTATCAAATGCCGTCGATTTCAGCAATACCGCTGAATCGGCAAATGCCATACTGAAGAATCTTGAGGTTGTTTTTGGTATGTTAATGGTGATTGCGTTACTGGTTGCTGAGCAAATTCATGCCAAAAACAATCTTGTCAGAACCATAGCATCCAGGCCGGTTTTCGTCCGCTGGACCGCTTACATTGGTTTTATTTTCTTCGTACTGCTTTTTGGTGTGCTTCATCAGGAAAAATTTATCTATTTTCAGTTTTGAAATGAAAACTAAAACGGCCAAACGTTTCCTCCTGTTCGCTGCACTTATCGTGTCGGTCAACATTGTCATTGACCAGTCGTTCAAGGCTTTTTCGGTGCACAATATCCTGAACCGGAGGATGGACGAGCAGTTTGTAGCCTACAACGATACCCTGAAATATCTCGCTCTTGGCAATTCGCATAACTGTATCAACACCTATATCCTGAAGAAAAGTTTCAACTATGGTTCGCCCAGCGAGAATTACATTCAGTCGTATTACAAACTGAAACACATCCTGGAAAAGACAGGGAAGAAACCGGAATATGTAATTCTGCAGGCCGACATTTCAACCTATGGGCCCAAAATAGCCGACCGCTACGAATACAACTCCTACTGGATCGATTACATTGATTACCCCGAACTGGCCAGGATTAAAGGCGACCGTTCCATCCTGACAAAATGGCTGGAAGGCCGGTTTTTCTCATACGCCGGCAATTATAAGGATGTTCAGCTATCCATTCTCTACAGAATAAAGATTAAAACGCTGGAAATGCACAACGGCTACCGGCCGCACAGGGATTACCGGAACTTCTCGACTGAAATGAATAAGCGGAAATTAGCCTGGGACAAAGCCAATCTCTTCCTCTCGAAAGATGCTTATTTTGACAACTCGATTAAAGTTTACTTTGAGAAAATCCTGCAACTTTGCCAGGCGAACAATGTGAAGGTACTTATGGTCCGTTATCCCATGACCAGGGAGTTTCATGAGGAAGAAATTAAGATTGTGCCTGCTGAAAAACTATTTGCTGAAATAGCTGCGATCACCTCAAAGTATCCGGTTTTTAAAGGACTTTTTGATTACCACAATATTTTCTTCGATCATCCCGAATTCTTTTTCGATCCGGATCATTTGAATGTAAAGGGTTCTGATTTATTTACCACGCAGTTTGCCAAAGACATGAAAAGCCTGGAATCAGGTGCGCTTGCCGAATAATCCTGAAAATATTTTTGCCAGCAGCAACGGGCCTTTACTCAGGATTTTTTCGCGTAAACGATAGGGGAACCGGTCGATTATGTATGTTAAAAAGTAAATGCTTCTGGCGTAGCAAACTCCCGGAAGGGCATAAATGGCAATGCGAAGACTAAATTTCCTGTATTTTCGTTCATACCCCGCCAATTCAGCATATTCACC
>JBBQIQ010000265.1:0-2033 GCA_038325075.1 Bacteroidales bacterium
ATGCTTTAACATAAAACTACCACCCCGGTAATTCAACAGCCAACTGACTTCAACCTGTTGCTGAAGGGCCCAGTAAGCTAATCCATAAGCTTTCAGGTGGTTTTTCTGGGTGTTATCCATGGGGATAAGGATAAATGCAGCAGAAAGCCTTAGCGTAAAAAGTGCCAATAAGAGAAAGAGTAAAAATTGCTTTTTCATATTTAGTTCAAAACTTAATCCTATAACGCAAACCCGGCCGGTTTTGTTATCCGGCCTGAGTTTATTAATAATTCAGAAAAGTTGAAATATCAGGCATGTTTTCTTTAAAACGGATTTTCATGATCTTCCTCCATGGTATTCATTTTGGAAGGCAGGGTGTAAGTATTGATATTCTGCTCGAAACCAGTGTTTGGCTGCATCGAATTATTGCCGGTGAACTCCCCGGGATCAGGATCGGTAAACTTGGCATACTTGCTGATAAACCGCAAAGCAATGTCTTTCAGTGCTCCGTTTCTGTGCTTGGCAATGCTCAGTTCTGCATGCCCCACGAGGCTGGCGCCAGTCTCATCCTGATTCTGGTTATAGTATTCTGGTCTGTAAATAAATAACACCATATCGGCATCCTGTTCAATGGCTCCTGATTCCCTGAGGTCGGAAAGCAATGGCTTCTTGTTAGGTCGGTTTTCAACCGAACGGTTGAGCTGCGACAGGGCAATAACCGGGATATTCAACTCTTTGGCAAGGCTCTTGAGCGATCTTGAAATCATGCTGATCTCCTGTTCGCGGTTGCCACTGTTGCGGTCTATTCCTGCCGACATCAACTGAATGTAGTCGATGATCACCATTTGAATGTTATGCTGGGCTTTCAAACGGCGGCATTTGGCTCTGAGCTCAAAAATGGAAAGTGATGGTGTGTCGTCAATAAAGAGTGGTGCGTCAATCAGCGTGTTAATCCTTGAATTAAGTTGTTCCCATTCATAGTTTTCGAGGGCGCCTTTACGAAGTTTATCACCCGGAAGTAAGGCTTCGGCTGATATAAGCCTGGTAACCAACTGAATGCTTGACATTTCGAGCGAGAATACGGCAACAGGTTTCTTAAAATCCACTGCAACATTCCGGGCAATGGTCAGCACAAAGGCTGTTTTACCCATACCAGGCCGGGCCGCAATAATAATAAGGTCAGATGGTTGCCAGCCGCCTGTTACGCGGTCTAACTCTGTAAAGCCAGAGGCAACTCCACTGAATCCCCCTGTTTGATTGCGAGCAGCCTCAATCTGTTTCACGGCATCACGAATGAGTGTATGCATATCGAGGTAATTGCGCCGCATATTATTTTCGCCAACGCTAAACAGTTGATTTTCGGCTTTATCTAAAAGGTTGAATACATCTGTCGTGTCTTCGTAGGCATCTTTTATTATTTCGGAAGAAATTCTGATCAGTTCGCGCTGAATGAATTTTTGAAGTATGATTCGGGCATGAAATTCAGTATTTGCCGAGGATGCAACCCTGTTTGTAAGTTGGGCAATGTAGAATGGGCCACCTGCAGTTTCCAGTTCACCGGTAAATTTCAATTCATTGGTGACTGTTAAAATATCAATTGGTTCTGTTTTGGAAAAAAGACGCGTGATTGCCTGGAAGATAATCTGGTGGGCTTCCTTGTAAAATGCATCGGGTCTGATGACATCTATGATCGATGCCAGCGCATCCTTTTCAAGCATAATGGCGCCAAGCACTGCTTCTTCAAGATCCACAGCCTGTGGCGGAACCTTTCCGTGTTCAAATATATCACTGAGCGGCTGCAGCCGGTTTGTCCTTTTTTTGCGGCCTTCGCTGACGATATTTTTATTCTCTTCCATTCTCCAAAAATAGGAAATCCGTGATAAATTAAGACCTGCCCAAACAAAATTAGTTATGAACATTGGTATGTATCAGAATCACAGTAAGGTCAGCCCTTCGACATGGTTCGACAAGAGCTCACCAACCGAGAGCTCAGGGACCGAGGTCAGCCCTTCGACATGGTTCGACAAGAGCTCACCAACCGAGAGCTCAGGGAC
>JBBQIQ010000266.1:0-1778 GCA_038325075.1 Bacteroidales bacterium
TACACCTGTAAAATCTTTTATCTCACCATTCCGGGCTTTCTTGTACATGCCCTTGATGTCGCGTTCTTCGCATAAATTCAGGGGTGCATTTACAAACACATTGATAAAATCATCCCGGCCAATAATGTCCCTGGCCACAGCACGAAGCTTTTCAGTCGGGGTAATAAAAGCATTAATGGTAATTATTCCGCTTTCTGCAAACAACTTTGATATTTCAGCTATCCGCCGGATGTTCTCATTGCGGTCATCCTCCGAAAATCCAAGGTCGCTGCAAATACCCTTTCGTGTAACATCGCCGTCAAGCAAACGCACATGGAATCCACGGCTGATCAGTAACTGCTCCAGGCCAATGCCTATGGTGGTTTTGCCGGAACAAGGCAGGCCTGTTAGCCAGATAACCCTGGCATGTTGCCGAAGTTTTTTTTCCTTTGATTGCCTGAGTGTGGCTGAACTCATTAATTTAAGATTCGGTACGTAAAGGGAAGGCAAAATTAGTATAATTTTTCAAAAGGCTGTCAAGCTTATGGACAGTGACGATTATCTGTTTGTAATAAAGGCCTGAATTCAAGTCAACAGGGAATATCAGATTCTTATATTCAGGGCTGTAGTTGTCGGATGAAAAGAAAAGAGGCTGGCCCGTGAAGGAGACAGCCTCTTTTATATAAGTGATTCAATTTCAGGATTTTTTGAACATTTTATCAATGAGTCCTTCTTCCTCGGGTTCCTGGTCATCGGTATAATAGCCATAGCCGTAGCCGTAGCCGTAACCGTAACCATAACCGTAGCCATAGCCATAGCCATAACTATAGGAATTGTTATCAAGCCTTACATCATTCACCAGAATTGTAACATCGGGTATGTTCCGCTTTTCGATATCAGCGATGATCGAACCAAATATTTTCTTGTTGGTGTAATTCTGTCTGACAACAAAAACGGTTACATCAACATACTTTATTAAAAGAAATGCATCGGTTACCAAACCAACAGGCGGAGAGTCAACAATAATGTAATCATAGCGTTCTTTCAGGCCATCGAAAAGGAGACTGTTTCTTTCTGAGCCAATCAATTCGGCAGGATTTGGTGGCACAGGGCCTGCCATGATAATATCCAGATTCCCGAGGGGCGATTTCTGAATGATGCTGTCAATGGTGCTTTTGCCGATCAAATAGGAACTGATGCCCTCGGTATTGGAAAGTCCGAAATCCTGGTAAATCTTTGGTTTGCGGAGGTCAAAACCCATCAGCAGGGTCTTTTTACCATAGAGGGCAAATATTGAGGCAAGGTTAATAGAAGTAAAGGTTTTACCTTCACTTACCATGGTAGATGTAACAAGAATGGTCTGTTTGTCACCCGTTTGCTTAAAATACTGCAGGTTGGTTCTGATCGACCTGAACGATTCGGCAATGGATGATTTCGGATACTCTGCAACCACAATTTTACTGTCTTTATTATTGTGTATAATGTGGCCGAGCAAAGGAAGCGATGTTAGAGCCTCAAGTTCCTTCTTGTCTATGAGTTTTTCATTAAAATATCCCTTACCAAGCACATATACGATGGGGAAGATAAGGCCCAGTAACAAGGCAATGGTGTAATTCAACGGCTTTTTGGGGAAAACAGGTTCCATTTCATCTGAAGAGGCCTGATCGATAACCTCATTATCAGGCATGTTTGAAGCACGGGTAATTTGAGCCTCAGACCTTTTCTGAAGAAGGTAGGTATAGATGGCATCGTTCAGTTTGAATTTACGTTCTATGCCAAAAAGCAACCGCTGGGTCGCA